>DAOUVA010000391.1 GCA_030667885.1 Phycisphaerae bacterium | reverse complement strand
TAGAAGTAAGATATTTGGCATTCTGATTACGTCTCTCTGTATCTTTTTCAAGACGCTGGATCTGCGAAAGGCCAATAGCCGCCTGGTATTCCGTCATCCTGCGATTAGTTCCAATAATAGGGTAATTGCTGGTCTTTTTGACGCTTCTGAATGGCCGGCCGCAGTTGTGGTATGACCAGACTCTGTCCATAAGCTCTTCGTCGTTTCCGATCACGGCACCACCTTCGCCGATTGGAAGATGTTTCGAGTTTTGGAAGCTGAAGCATCCCAGGTCTCCCAAAGTGCCAATCTTTTTATGGTTCCATTCCGCCATCCATGCCTGGCAGGCATCTTCTATCACTACAAGGTTGTGCTTTTTGGCGATGGCGTTGATTCTGTCCATATGTGCAGGCAATCCCAGGATATGAACTGGCATGATAGCTCTGGTGTTTTTGGTTATTCTTTCTTCTATTTTGTCCGGATTTATCTGGAATGTCTCTGGGTCGGTATCGACAAAAACCGGCAGGGCGCATGAACCTATAACAACGTTGTATGTGGCGATAAACGTATATGGAGAGACAATAACCTCATCTCCGACACCTACATCGAGTGCATGCATAGCTGTAAGCAGGGCGTTGGTGCCGTTTACCGTGCAGACACAAGCTTTTGCTCCCATTAATTCAGCATACTTATTTTCAAATTCAGTGACTGTTGTTGCTCCTCCTCTATACCATTTTCCACTGCGTAATATAGAGATAACATGTTTTTCTGCACCTCTGTCCCAAACCGGCCAACCGGGAAAAGGTTTAGTTCTGACCGCTTTACCGCCGAGAATAGCGGCCTTGCCTGCTGTTTTGGTTGCGTTTGCGTATGCGCCGATTCGGCCCGATGTGGCTGCTATGATGGTACCTGTTGACGCAACAGCCAGAAACTCTCGTCTGGTTAAATTTTTCTTGTTCATTTTTCTGACTCCTTTACTTCGTAAGAAGTTTGTTTCGTGAGGTTCGTTTTTTAGTTTTTTTCTTTTTTATTTTTTTCTTACCGCTTTTGGCGTCCTGTTCTGCCATAAACTTTTTCAAAGCCTCTTGTGAGTTGTGGTTTTCCAATGCCTCGAATGCCGAATCATTGGTTCGTTCCATCCAATTTAACAGTTCCTTACGCATTTTGTCGAGTTCTTTTTTATATTTGGGGTTTTTACTGAGGTTATGAAGTGCATCAGGGTCATTTGCAAAATCATAAAACTCCTCGACGGCTCGATATTGGAAGAGTTTGACACGGGCAGCAATCTTCGGGTTGGTTTTAGCGGCGGCTTGCATGGCCTTGAAAGTCAAGCCTGATTGTGATTCATTCTTAAAGACCCGTTCGTTGTCGGACCACGGATTGAAGATGTACCCAAACTTTTGGTTCTGTATGCAGCGTATCGGATAGCGGTTTCGTCCTGAAGTCTGGTGATGTTGTGTGAAGACCTTGTCGCGATTAGCCTGTCGCTTGCCCAACAGGGTCGGAAGAAATGAAAAACCGTCCATACCTTTGGTTTGAGCTAAACCGGCCGCATCGAGTACCGTGGGCATAAAATCTATTCCGGAGATAAAGTGCAGATTGTCCACTGTGCCTGGTTTGATTTTACCGGGCCAGCGGGCGATCCAGGGTGTGCGGGTGCTGTGCAGATAGCAGTTAGTCTTGGCAAACGGCAGGGCGATGCCGTTATCCGAAAGGAACATTGTCAAGGTGTTTTCTGCCAGAGGCGATTCGCTAAGAGCACGCATCACCTCACCGACAGTATCATCACAGCGTCGGACCGAGCTATAATACTGCGCAATTTCCTTGTGTACATCCGGTATGTCGGGTAGAAAGCCGGGGACCTGAACCTCCTCACCTCGATACACCCGTGAAGGTGCCGGAATATCTTTGAGCATTTTCTTGAACTTATTTTTCTCCTGCAGGCTGCCATGATATGGCCTGTGCGGGTCGTGAGAATTGGCCATCAGGAAAAACGGCTGGTCGTTGTTTACCGCCTGCTGGAAAAAGTCTCTGGCAAATTTGTAATATAGTTTTGGACTACGGCCTTGACCTAATTCTCCCACATCCCTGGCCATGTCCCACTTGAATTTTTCTATTGGTGCCAGGTGTTTGACCTTACCGAGAATACCGTTGAGATAGCCACTCTTATGTAGTTCTTCCTGTAGCGTTGTTACACTGGTATTAATCGGCTGGAAGCCCTCGGCTCCATTGCGGTGGGGATAGCGCCCGGTCATCAAAACCGAACGGCTTGGCTGGCAGACCGCGATAGTGATATGGGCATGAGTAAAACGTACCCCTTCGGAAGCTAAGCGGTCAATATTGGGTGTAATGTCAGGTGTCTGTCCGCCGAAACAGCCCGGCGAATCACAGTTCATGTCATCGGCTGTTATCAGTAAAATATTTGGTCGTTTTTTCTGTTTGCCGGCTGCAAATACCGGTACCTGCCTGCAAGCCAGCATCGCAGCTCCCATCCCCATGGTCCTTAACAACTGACGGCGTGAAGTTGGATTTGTATTCATTTTTCTCCTTGTTATTTATGACTTGTAAAGTCATAGCGGATAGTGCTATGAATAGGTTACCACCAATGGTAGGGGGGGGAGACGCGTACCTGCATCTCACTGAATCGACGCCATTCGCTATGTCCATCAAGGAAGGTTATGTTAGCTCCGGCTGGTTTGGCTCCACGTTTCAGATGGTTGGTACGGTCGGGAATTTGCCAACTAGACCATGACCCGCCGTGGACCTCGGAAAATGTAGCTGTCTCAGGGTCGGAAGTGCTGCTGAGGGTCGCGTCGATAACCAATTCGGTTGATGCCGCCTGCTTATGTGTTAGTGTTTTGACCCAGTCCTTTTTAGGGGTGCCCTCCGGTTGATATGACCTTCCATTAACGGTATCCATCATAAAGAAATAACTGGTGACCCGAAACTGGTTGCCTCGGTTGGTTTCCGGTTCCGGTACTGAATTAATTGCGGTTCCAAATGGAAGATTTTGAGAGAACTGCCACAGAATTGCCATGTCCGGAGTTTTAAATGGATCGGAGGGGCAGTAAAAGGTATGTCTATCGCCGCCGGTTTCGATAATATAATCGGTAGTGCTGTAAGCGATGTCCCACAACCAGTTTCCACTTTCGTTGAGCGGGAGTCGGTTGTCATTCTCGTTGCCATACATATGCAAACTAATGCCGATTTGTTTGAGGTTGTTTGAGCAGGTGATTTTCTTTGCTTGTTCCCTCGCCATTTGCAGCGCAGGCATCAATATTGCCATCAAAAGGGCGATGACAGCGATTACCACGAGTAATTCTATTAAGGTAAATCCTCTTTTTAGTTTATCCATTGTGTTTCTGCCCTTTCCATGATTCATGGACCCGCACAATCATTTCACAATGTCCATCCTTGTCGATACGGCGGATTGATATACTGATTCGCCTCATCGCAGTTGGTAAATCGCATATTTTCACTGTCCCATTTCAGTTTACGTCCCAACATCTTCGTTGCAATAATACCCAACTGTGTTAACTCAGTCAAAGGTCCGCCATAATCGAAATTCGACCCGGCCGGCCTGTTGTTCTTAACAGCTTCCAGCCAGTCCTGATGATGCCCCTTTACCCGGGGGATTGTCTGCTCAGGACGTTTGTACGCTTTCATCTTTGCCTCAGGTATGAGCCTTACGCCGCTGGCGCCATGTGAGCCGTATATAATCTTACCCTTGTCCCCGATTACTATAGCTCCGGTCTCGGTTAATTTTCGTCCTTCTTCAAGTTCCTTCGGACGCGGCAGCTTTTCTACACCATCATGCCAGACGAGTTTAACCGAATCTCGTTTGTCATTTGCCGGAAACTTAAATGTTATAATTGAGCCTGCGGGAAAAGTATCGGCATGCTTTTTCGGGTCATAATCTTTGGCCTCGGCCTGGATAGTCTTCGGTGCTCCCAGATCCAGTGCCCAGAACACGGGATCAACAACGTGGCATACCCAGTCGCCAATTACTCCCGACCCAAACGGCATCCAGCCTCGCCATCTGCCGGGCAGATACATCGGATTATATTGTCGATATTTAGCCGGCCCGAGCCACAAATCCCAATCCAGTTCGGATGGAACCTCATGCGTCTCGTTACACTTGCTCAACTGGCGGATTTTGCTATAGTTAGAACCACAAGCCGCGTGGATGGTGTGGACGTTGCCGATTGCCCCGTCCCAAATCCACTCGCAGAATAGACGAATATGGTCATAGGAATGTCCCTGATTGCCTAATTGTGTTATTACTTTATGCTTGCGGGCGGCTTTCATAAGCTCACGAATCTCATAGATTGAATGAGCCAATGGTTTTTCGCAATAAAGATGTTTTCCTCTTCTGATTGCATCCATACACGCCACCGCATGTGTATGGTCCGGCGTGGAAACAACGACTGCATCGATTTGATTATCCATCTCATCCAGCATCCTGCGAAAATCAGTGTAATGTTTGGCGCTGGGATAACTTTCGAATGCCTTACTGCCCTGTTTCTTATCTACATCACACAACGCAATAATATTTTCCCCCCTGACACCATTCAGATTGGCTCCGCCTCGCCCGCCAATACCGATACATGCGATATTGAGCTTGTCACTCGGGGCGGCATAGGCCTTACCGCCGAGAACGTGGCGGGGAACGATAGTAAATGCCGCCGCGGCTAAAGCGCTGTTCATAAAATCGCGGCGGGATATCTTCGTCTTTTGCTGTTTTGTTTTCTTGGCTTGATTATTGCCGCTCATAAATGTCCTCCTTCAAAAGGCTGAGCTTATTGACCGAGTAAACTTGATTCGACTATATCGC
>DAOUVA010000224.1 GCA_030667885.1 Phycisphaerae bacterium | reverse complement strand
CTTGAATCGGTCAGGCAAAGCTCTACAAGCTCGTCGATTACTGCCGTACCGGCGCACATTACCTTATCCGCCCCGCCCCAGTATAGTTTCAATGTCCCATCGTCTTCCGGTACGGCCCCGCAGGTAAATACCACATTGTGCACATAGCCGGTAACTTCCCATGGGTCTTCCGGCTGTAATATCCAGCGGTCGCCGACGCCAAGAATCTCAGCCGGGTCATCGAGGTTATGCAAAGCGGCACCCAGACGATATACATGCCCGTCCATCGTTGGAAAAACACCGTGGTAGATACTCAGCCAGCCCTGTTCGGTGCGAATCGGCGGAGCACCGGGACCTATTTTCGTCTCGTCCCAGTGGTACGGTACGGGCTTCATTACCAGTTTCGAATCGCCCCAGTGCCGCAGGTCGGGCGAATAACTAATCCATATAGACCAGGGACTGATATCCGAATGAGGCCTGTCAAGTTTGACATACTTTCCATCAATTTTTTCCGGAAACAACACGGTGTTTCGGTAATCTGCCTGCGTGATAAAAGCCACTCTTTCGACCGATTGAAAATCCGTTGTCTTCGCCAGGCCTATACGAACCCCGTGAGCCGAATATGCACTGTACGTTATATAATACGCATCTTCAAGATATGTAACGCGCGGGTCTTCGACTCCGAATTCCTCGTACTGGCAAAAAACAGGTTCTTTACTCGGTGTCATAAAAGGCTCAGGCCTGGCTTCGAAATGAAAACCATCCTCGCTTTCCGCTATACCTATTATGGACCTGCCGGTATCGAGATGTGAGCGAAACAGCATTATATATCGGCCGTCAAATTTCGTAACACCGGCATTATGAACCGTCTGAACCGGATAAGGAATATCATCCTTCGTCAGTATGGGATTGTCCTTATACCGAGTAACAAATTTACTTTTCATTTATTACATCCTTGTAAAGTTTTATTTCTTTTGTTCTTCCCGTCGAAAAATTTCTTCATAGACCTTTTCATAACCGGCAGCCATACAGTCAATCGTAAAGTTCTCTTCCACACGCCGCCGGCATTGTTTACGGTCTATCTGCTCGATTTTACCTACGGCATCCACCGCCTCATCAACATTATTAACCAAATAGCCGGTTTCTTTGTCCGCTATAACCTCCCGGCAGGAACCCAAATCCATCGCGATAACCGGCACCCCGGCCGCCATTGATTCGGCCATTACCAGACCGAACCGCTCGGGTATCAGATTTAGATGGATAACAGCACTTGCCTCTTTAAGAAGTGCATCACGCTGGGCAGGATTAACAGGGCCAATATATTGAATCGAAGAATTATTAATGTGCGGCTTGATGAGATTATCGAAATACGCCTGCTCCTGAATTATGCCGGCTATTATTAGGTCTTTGCCGCATCTTTTTGCCACTTCAATCGCCAGATGTGTCCCCTTATCGTTGTGTATCCGCCCATAATGGACAAGCTTGTCACCCGGCGTTTCGCTAAAGGTAAGGTTGGACAGATCAATCCCGTTATAAACAGTCGCGAGATAAGGCAGGCCCGCATCTCTGTCGGAATCACTGATGGACGCATAATAGCTGTCTTTGTGGTCGTGATAAACCCGCAGTATGTCCGGGTCGGAAAAACCGTGTATGGTAGTCAGCATTGGCGTCTTTATCAACGGAAGATAGGTCAAGGGCAGATAATCGAAATTATTATGAATCAGGTCAAACTCGCCCGCCCGCTCCATCACCTTGGAAATGTGCAGACAAGTGGAAACCTGCGGAATTTGACTCTTGTCTTCTTCATAACCTCTTTCGATCCAGCCTTCAAGCTTGGCTTTTGTTATGGATTCTTTCGTCGCAAACAGCGTTACATTTTTCCACCCGCGAGCCACCAGCCCTTCAGTAATATTGCTGGCGACCGTCTCCCACGCACCATAGGCCCGGGGCGGCGTCCGCCAGGCAACCGGCGCCAAAACACCTATTCGTTTATTCTTAATATCCATCCGGCTCACTTTTCATTAATATTTTAATTCGAGTATACCTAACACATCCCTGAATTATTCATTCACTAATTTATGCCTTTCTCACTTCTTCTTTTATTCGCTGGATATGCCCCCTACCCAGACCTTTCACTTCGCAGCCAAGTTCGAAATATCGTCGGATTCTCCCATCATCTAATATGCCGAAGCAATCAATCACAGCCAACGGACCACCCGCCCACTCTACAATTTTGTCAGGATCGAGTTCCTTATAAGGCGAGTGCGGTACCGCTAATATGACCGCCTGAACACCGGCAAGCGACGCGGCAAGGTCGCTCTGAACCCGGATATTGACCATATCGTCCTGATTGCGGAAGAACCTCGCCAGGGAGTGCCCGGGTGACGGATAAGTATCCTGCTTTTCCACTTCGTACCAGTGCTCAAGATAAGGATCGTGTACCCGCATCTCGGCACCCATCTCAGTCAGTTTTCGAGCAACTATCTCTGAGCCGCTGTAACGGGTGTCACCGACATCCTGCCGATAACTCGCTCCGCACAGAAGTACGGACGTACCTGCTACCTGACGACCCATATTTCGAAGAGCGTCCCTCGTTAATGTCGCCACGTGCAGGCTGCGCGTATCGTTAATGTCAATTGCCGCGGTTGTTATCTTGAATATATCGTCATTGAATCCGAGGATATGCTTATACGCCCAGTACCCGAGACCGCCGTCCTTTGGCAAACAGTATCCTCCGATACCCGGACCCGGAAATATGATATTGCTGTGTGTAGGCCGGACCTTGATAGCATTGACGACCTTAATCAAATCCACACCGTTGCGCTCCGAGAACAAACTCCACTCGTCAAGAAACGCCAGCAAAGTGGCACGGAAAGAATTTTCGACGATTTTGGTAGTCTCCGACTCGATAGGACGGTCCATAACAGTCAGAGGAAATTCCTCGGTGTTCAGCACTTCTGTGAGGAATTTCTCGACTCGCTCTTTTGCCTTCTCATTACAACCCGAGCACACTCGCCAGAAATCCCGTATTGAAGAAACATAATCCCTACCGGGCATAACTCGCTCGAAACTGTGGGCCAGCAGCGGTTCTGTTTCTATGCCACGGTCGGCAAAGGCTTTTTTCATAATAGGCCAGGCAACGAACTCCGTTGTCCCCGGCGCCACTGTCGTTTCAATCAAAGTCAGGCAGTTCGGCGGCACTTTCTCGCCGATGGTTTTTATTGTCGCCTCCAGTGCGGCCATTTCCACCTTGCCGGTTCGCATATTGCCAAGGTCGTTTTTTGTATAATCACACTGAACGTCCACAACCACACAGTCGGCCAACTTCAGACAATCACTGTTGTATGTGGCGACGAGTGTTTTCTTCTCGAGCACGCAGCGGGCGATCATAGGCTCGACCTCGGGGTCTTCGGCCTTGACCGGTGATATGCCTTGATTAAGCAGTGGAATCTTCCAGTAGCTGCGGACGCTCGGGCGTTGACAACCAATGACGAACTTGCTCGGCTCGCCGCTGGTCTTATCTACACAGTCAGCAACAATGGCCGCCATAACCGCCCCGACAAAACCGACGCCCATTACCACAACCACCTCTTTGCCCTGCTCGCGGGCCGCTTCCGCCAGAGATTCAATACGTTTGAACTCGGCATCATACTGGTCCTTTTCGGGAACAGTAAATTGTTCACCTGCAGGACTTATCGAATATTCAGCCATTTACTCCAGTCCCTTCCTTTTAGTATGCTCTCATATTTTAAATTATCTCTCGAATATTTCTATTTCGCTGCAGGATAATATTCTCACCTGCCGCAAAGCAAAAAGGGAGCATACATTATGAATTGCCGAAAGTTTATCAGTAATTTATAATATATCAAGTTTTTTTCGTTCCCTGCAGTCAGAGCACATCTATTTGTAATCCGGATATGGGTTTGCCTCTTGCATTATGAGCATTTAAATGATAGAATTTTATCAGGCGATTAATATCTGCCTTTATATTTCCTCAGCCGGCTCTGAGGTTGGGCTCCGAGGGTAAGGATGAAAAAAGCCTGCTTAATAAACTCATTTGTTTTATGCCTAATTCCGGCACTTGTCGGTGGAGCATTAGCTCAGGAAGCACCGTTCGAATATCCATATTATCTGCTCGATGTCTATAATCCCGATGATGATGGCTGGAGAGGCATGGATGTCAACGGGCTCTGGCCCGTGCCGGTAGATCCCGAGGAGTTGCTCATCGGCCCTCCTCCTTCAGGTCTGTCGGGCGTAACAATACCCTCGGACCACTGGCTCGAATTCAAGTATCGCGGCCGGCTTATCGACGGTGCGGGCGATGATATATTCCTCATTGAATGTGACGCGGTTAATGAACAAGCCCTCGTTTTCATTACGGACGGTACCGACCGGGAGTATTTACTCGGCTACGCTTTTGTTCCCGATATCGGCATTTACGAACAAACCGAACTCGGTTTCGACATCGCCGGTATTTCATTCCCATTCGTACCATCTACGATACGTATAGTTGGATTAGACTTCAGAGGCGGCTCACCCGGTTTTGATTTAGCCAACATTCGTGCGCGGATTAATCCCGACTGCGGTTTGAACGCCTGTAATCCGAATCCTGCTGATGGCGCCAACAATGTCCCCATAGATGCGGTCCTGAAATGGTCGCCCGGAAGCTCAGCACAAAAACATATTGTCTATTTCGGAACCGCTCTTACCGACGTAGATGAAAACGCAGCCCCTGTAAATAAACCGACCCAGCCGCAGAACGCCGGCAGCTTTACCCCCCCTGCTCTTGAATTAGGAAAAACTTACTATTGGCGTATCAACCAGATAAACGATAACGACGCTAACAGCCCCTGGAAGGGCAACATCTGGAAATTCACGACAGCCAATCATCTTGTCATAGACGACTTCGAGTCCTACGACAATTCCACAATAAATAATGCATGGAAACAAATCAATCAGGCGAATATCTCTCTATCAAAGAAACCTAAACCCGTCAACAAATCCCGGCAGGCCATGGCATTTCACTACTATTACTATTACGAGACCGTTTTTGACTCAGGAGTAACAACCACATTCACTCCAGCCCAGGACTGGACACACGCCGGCGTTACAGCTCTGGAACTGTTCTTCTATGGCCTGGCTGATAATGAAACCAGGGTACAAATGTATATCACTCTGAGTGATGGCGACGTCAATGCAGTTGTGCCATACAACGGCGATGCGAACGATCTTAGCAATGAAGAATGGCAGCCATGGAGAATCGACCTGCAAAATCTCGACCTGAACCTTAGTAACATTGAAAATATCTCAATAGGTTTTCGTAGAAGCTCATCCGAGGTTTCAAGCTCCGGCACTATATTCTTCGATGACATAAGGCTCTATCGGTCCCTATGCCTCGAAGAGAACAAACCGGACGCCGATTTCAACGGCGACTGTATCGTGGACTTTCGTGACCTTAAGGAATTGGCATACAACTGGCTTGAAAAAGGCTACAATATTTACCCGGTAGAAGCTCCGGATGCCCCCCTCGCATGGTACAAGTTCGACGACAATGCCAACGACAGCGCCGGCAGCGCCCACGGCCAGACACGCGGCCACCCGACTTATGTCGAAGGCGTCCACGGCCAGGCAATAAGTTTCGGAGGCTACCTTGATTCTGTGGAAATTACCGGCGCCGCCAGTTTATTTGCAAAAACTCGAACAGCAATAACAATCGCCTTCTGGCAACATGGTAACGACTCAATCCATCACACCGATACGCTCTGCTGCTCTGACTACGAATATAATGTGTATGACCCCACAATAGCCATTAACCTCGGCTGCTGGAAGTCACCCGGAAAATACAACTGGGACTGCGGCTCGCCATGGTCTTTCGAAAGCCGTCTGAGCGGAAAACACAAATACAAAAACGAATGGTCGAACCGCTGGAACCACTGGGCATTTACCAAAGAAACCAAAACAGGAAGAATGCAGATTTTCCTCAATGGCGTCCTCTACGACAGCCGCATAGGCGCAAACTCGCCCATACTGGGTATAACCTCGTTTGAAATCGGTTCAGGATGGTACGGCGGCTATGACGGCCTCATCGACGACTTTCAGATCTACGACTATGCCCTATCGCAACCGGAGATTGCCTACGCAGCTACAAACGGCACCGGCATCTTCGACCTGCCGCTTATCCCCCCTGTCGATTTAAACGGCGATAACCAAATCGACTTCAAAGATTTTGCCATCCTCGCAGAAAACTGGCTCGATAAAAATCTCTGGCCATAACTTTCAATTTTTCACACGCTCCACACGCTTTTTTCCTTGCAATTTCTCATCCTGAACTGTAGATTTCACATAGCGGTCACATCTTGACTTTCGGTTTTGCAACATTCGTCGTCGAGACACCCAGGTTTTACTGAGATACTGACACATACAGAACTGTATTATCAACAGTTCGATTTTAATAAAGAAAGGAGTAGAAGAATGAGACGATTCTTATTACTCATCGGCCTGGCCATCCTTATACCCTTGACCTTATTGGCTTTGGGGGCAAAAACCGAATCAAGCAAGAGTGTCGAGGCTGAATTGAAGTCGCTAAAATCCCAGGTTGCATCTCTTGAAAAGAGAGTAAGAACACTGGAGACTCAGTTGGCTGATAGAGCGACCAAAGATGTCCCTTTGATTATCCCACAGACACCCCAGGCGCCTAAAGGATGGCGAAAGAGACAATTTAATGGGATTCCCTACTACGTGATTCCACTTCAGCAGAACTCGAACAAATAAAATCCGGAAAATCGTATAATCCTTGTCTCTGAGCGAACCGATAAATATTTATAAGAAAGGTTTCAATATGCGAAAGATAACCATATTAATTTTGTTTTGGCTTATATTAATTATTTCCGGATGCACAAACCAATCCGCGCTCGCGCCGACTCAAGAGTCGAAGGGCACACTCCCGGTCATTGTACACATTAAAACGAAAAATGAGGTCGTCTCCGTTCTCTCCGGACAAACCGAACCTCTCTATAATGTAACGACAAAAGATGGAAAGATACTGGCCCAATACATCTCGGAAAAGCAGCTTCAAAAAAACCTGCCCGGCATTTATCGCCTCCTGAAGACCTCATATGCAGACAACCCGAACAACGCCTTTATCTGG
>DAOUVA010000218.1 GCA_030667885.1 Phycisphaerae bacterium | reverse complement strand
TTGTGGCTTGTTCAGGACAGGGGCATTGCCATCAATGACAAAGTTGCGGTGTTGGGGAAGAACCGTGTGGACTGGGATGTTGCTCTTTGGGGGATTATATTGGCGGGTGCTGTTCCGGTGTTGATAGACCCTGAACGGCCGGTCGAAGGGGTAAAAACGCATCTGATGAATACGGACGCCAGGCTGGTTGTTATGTCTGACGATTATCAGAACGACGATTCCCAATGGGAACTCAAGGAGTGGGCCAACGACCGGAGTGTTGGTCTGATTGAGATGACCGTTTTTAAGAAAGTTGGTACGGGTCAGGCCAAAGCAAATGAATTGCTGAGTGAAATCTGCGGAAAGAAGAACGCTGAGGATACGGCCGCGATTCTCTGCACTTCGGGTACGACGGGCGACCCGCGGGAAGTTGAGCTGACTCATACCAATTTCATTGCTAACATCCAGGGGTCTGTGGAGAAGATACATTTAACCCAGGAGGACACGCTCGGACATATCCTTCCGCCGCATCATTCTTTCGGCCTTACAGTCGGCAAACTGCTGCCTTTCTGGGTTGGTGCAAATAATGTTTATACCAACCAATACCGCCATGTGTCCGAACTTATAAGAGACAAGGGGGTGACTATTTTTATTGCGGTGCCTGCTTTATATACGGTCCTTGCCAAAAAGTTTGAAGAAAATCTATTTAAGCTGAAGCGGAAAAATCCGCTCGTCAGGCTTCTTGACCGCTGCCTGCCGAAGGTGGTGGGAAAAAGAATCATAAAAAAATTAGGATGGGACAGGCTTAGATTTTTCCTGTCAGGCTCGGCGCCGATGCCGAAGTGGGTACTGGATGTATTTTGGCGCAGGGGCATATTGCTCTATGAGGGTTATGGCACTACAGAAAACTCGCCGGTTTGCAGTTTCAATGAGAATGTGGAATCAATAGGCTCTGTCGGTCAACCCATCAACACTATGCTGGTGAAAATTATCAATGAAGAAGGTCAAAGTTTGCAGCCCGGAACAAAGGGGGAGATTGCTCTGGGCGGGCCGTGTATTATGAAGGGCTACTATAAGAATCCCAAGGCAACTCAGGCCGTGGTTACCACTGATGATAAGGGCGTTCGGTGGCTGCATACGGGTGACCTGGGATATCTGGATGAGGCTGGCAACCTTTATATTACCGGCAGGAAGAAATACCTGATTGTGCTTCCGGGTGGTAAAAATGTGAATCCTGAATTGGTTGAGTCGGCACTTTCGCAGGCCCATTATGTAAACGAGATATTAGTGGTCCCTGATATCCTAAAAGACTCAATCGGTATAGAGCAGGAGACGGTTCGGGCAATCATTCGGCCGGACTGGGACGTAATAGAGGCCAAGACCAGTTTTTCGTACGATGATTTAGTAAAGCAGCCTAAGGTTCTCAGGTCGCTCATCTGGCAAAGTATTCATGAATGCCAGATGAAGAGCAGGCGGTTGTCCTCTTATGAAAAGGTGTCATCGAATAATCTTGAAATAAAAATAGAAGAATTTCATAAGACCTCTACCGGAAAGATTAAACGAGAAGTTTATATGAAGTTGTGATAATGTGATATTGAGGATTAGACTATTTGACAATATTCTCTGAAATTTCGTTGATTAAAGTGCTTTAAGCGTTTTGGTTTTTTAAAAATATAAGTTTCATATCAATTCGTTCCTTTTAGGAGGTTTTGCAATGCAAGGTTCTATTTCCCGCCGTAATTTTCTTAAGACCGCCGCGGCCGGCAGCGCCGCCCTGGCAATGTCTGCTACAAGTTACGCCCGTGTTATCGGTTCCAACGACCGTATATCCATCGGCATTTTAGGCTGTGGTGGACGTGGTGTTGGCGCTCATATGCCGGGGATTTATGCGCATAACGACAGCCAAAACTTTGAGATTACTGCAGTTTGTGATCCCTGGAGGGTGCGTCAGGATGCGGCCTCGGCACAGGTGAAAGAATGGTACGGACGCGAGGCGCGAAAATTCTCGTCGTACCGTGACATGATTGCACTTAAGGATGTTGATGCCGTTATGATTGCTTCCTGCGACCACCAGCACACTACACACCTTAAGGCAGTGGCCGAGGCCGGCAAGGACGCCTACTGTGAAAAGCCTTTGGCCAGGAGACTTGACCGACTCAAGGATGCCTGCGACGCCGTGAAGAAGGCCAAAATCGTGGTGCAGATAGGTACACAGTTGCGAAGTTTCCCTACCTTTACCGGATGCCGGGAGCTTTACAAGACAGGGATTCTCGGCAAAGTAGGGCGCATCGAGCAGTGCCGCAACAGTGAGCGGCCCTACTGGTATGGGTATGTCAAAGATGTTAAAGCCGAAGACGTGGACTGGAAGGAGTTCCTGATGGATACTCCTGACCGGAAGTTTGATCCGGTATTATATTCGGGCTGGTATGGTTACAGGCAGTTTTCCGATGGGCCGGTACCGGGTCTTGCGAGCCACTACATCGATCTTGTGCATTATATCACCGGCGCGAAGTTCCCATCAAGCTGCGTATGTCTGGGCGGTACGTTTACATGGAAAGACGAACACAAGTTTACGTGTCCCGATCATGTTCAGGCTATGTGGATTTATCCGGAAGGATTTATGGTCAGTTACTCGACGAACTTCGGCAACGGCAGCGGGAACAGCTTCAAGATATTCGGCGACCAGGGCGTGATGGACATGGTCAACTGGAATGCGCCTATTCTGACAGCCGAGGGTGGAGGCAAGAGGATGGGCCAAATACGAGGAAGAACGCCCGTGGAAGAGGTCCAGCGACCCGACCATTTCCTTGACTGGTTACAATGCCTGCGAACCCGTAAGACACCCAACGCCTCTATCGATGCCGGCTATCAGCATGCGGTCGCCTCTATTATGGCGGTGCGGTCTTATGACACCGGAGACCGAATGATATACGATCCCGGGAGACGTGAAATACGCAAGGGGTAGAATTCGTGTGTCATTTTGGTTTTGCCTAATTTGTATAACAAAATAAGGAGAAAGTACTGATGAAATCTTTTGAACAACTGAGCCGCAGGGATTTCCTTGACAGGACATTAAAATTTGGCGCCGCAGGCCTCGCAGCTTCATGTACTGCTGCATCAATTGAATCGGCCCTGGCGGGCGAGGGAGATGACCGCTGGCAAATCGGCTGCTATACTCGTCCCTGGGCAAATTATGATTACCGGGTGGCGCTCGATGCCATTGCTGAGGCGGGTTTTAAGTATGCCGGTCTGATGACGACCAAATCCAAAAAGGGAAACCTTGTAATTTCGGTTGACACTTCGCTTGAAGAGGCCCGGCAGGTCGGGCGGGAGGTGAAGAAACGGGGCCTGAAGGTTCCGTCGGTATATGGCGGCGGCATTCCGGTGGATAAGTCACTTAAGGCGGGCATCGAGGGCATGAAGAAACTCATAGACAACTGCGCCGCCTGCGGGGCGACGAACCTGCTGATGGGCGGGACAGGCAACGAGAAGCTCTTCAAGTTATACTACAAAGCCATTGCCGAGTGCTGCGATTATGCCCAGGAGAAAGGATTAGGTATCAGTATCAAGCCGCATGGCGGGCTTAATGCTACAGGGCCGCAGTGCCGCAAGACAATTGAAATGGTCGGCCACAAAAACTTTGGAATATGGTACGACCCGGGTAATATCTATTACTACTCTGACGGCAAACGCGACCCTGTTGATGATGCTCCAACCGTGAACGGGCTTGTGGTCGGTATGTGTATCAAGGATTATAAGCACCCGAAGAATGTAGCGATAACGCCGGGAACGGGGCAGGTGGACTTTCCCGCGGTTTTTGCACGCCTTAAAAAAGGAGGCTTCACTCGCGGCCCGCTCATCATTGAATGCCTTGACCCGGGAGACGCCGAGCAAACTATTATCCAGGCCAGAAAAACCAGATTGTTCCTGGAAGAGCTGACCGGACAGAAGAGTTCGTCTTCGAGTAAGAGTCCTGTTAATGCTGAATTGACGGCAGGTCTGGCGGTAGTTGATATAACGCCGCCGGTTAATTATAGAATGAGCGGATATTTTAGCGAGCGTTTGAGCACCGGCACGTCGAATCCGTTGCGAGCTAAGGCGATAGTCCTCCGCCAGGGTGACGCGAGTGCAGCTTTGGTATTCTGTGATATCATAGGTTTGTCGCTCGATGTTTCATCGCGTGTTCGCCGGAGAGCATCTAAAAAGACCGGCATTCCGGCTGAGAATATTCTCATCGCTGCCACGCACAGCCATACCGGCCCGCTTTATGCAGGTGCTTTAAGGAAGCACTTCCACGATTTGGCATTAGCCGAGAACGGCAGTGATCCGTACGAGAAAGTAGATTACGCTTCTGAACTGGCCAGAAAGCTTGTCAGGGTAATATCGCAGGCCGACAAAAAAGCAACGCCCGTCCGGCTCAAAGCAGGAGTTGCCAAACAAGCAGGTCTTTCATTCAATCGGCGATTCCACATGAAAAACGGAACCGTTCGCTTTAATCCCGGCGTTATGAATCCTGACATTGTCCGGGTCGCCGGTCCAATTGACCCGGAACTTGGGATGGTGTTTTTCAATAAGGCCGGGGGCGGCAGTCCCGATGCGGCGCTTGTGAACTTTACCCTTCACCTTGATACCGTTGGCGGAAGCAAATATGCAGCCGATTATCCTTTCTATATAGAGCAGTCCCTGAGGCAGGTTTATGGCGATGATTTTGTTTCGTTGTTCGGTACAGGTGCATGTGGTGACATTAACCACATCGATGTAACGAATAGGGAGCGGCTCAAGACGGACTTTATCGGTAACACTTTAGCTCAAACGGTGAAAGCCAGAGAGAGTTCTCTGGAGAATGTTGCCGACCCTTCACTTGCGGTACGAAGCGAAACCGTGCATGTACCTCTTCAAAATTTTGGGCCGGATAAGATTGCCTGGGCACGCCAGAGCATAAAGAAAGTCGGCACCAGTGAGCTGTCGTTTATCGAACAGGTCGAAGCATACAAGGTTTTAGCACGCGAAATGCGCCCCGGCGACACTATAGGGCTTGAGGTGCAGGTTTTTCGATTGAGCAGTGACGTGGCCGTGGTCGGTTTGCCGGGAGAGGTTTTTGTTGACCTGGGCCTTGCTATCAAGCAAGCCAGCCCGTTTGCTACCACGTTAGTTATCGAATTGTGCCAGGATGCCCCCGGCTACATACCAACAAAGAAGGCGTTTGCCGAAGGCAGTTACGAGACGGTCAACTCACGGATAGCTCCCGGAGGCGGCGAGGTGATGGCTGAGGCGGCTATACGGCTTCTGAAGGAGCTTGGAACATCATAGATACATATAACCTAATCCCGGAAAAAGGGTAAAAATAGCACAGATATTTGTGGGATCGTATTATATGCTGTAATATATCTGTGAAACATGATGCTGTTGTTGACGCTGCGCAGTTGTGGCGTGTGAATATCTTATTAAACGAAAGGAGAAGTCACGATGAATAAAGGAACAAAGAGTTTAGTAATAATAGCCTTGGTGGTTGCTATGGGGACTGTGGCAATAGGTCAGGAGAGTCTTAAGGATATTGTTGAGCAGGAAGGGCTTTCATGGATGGTGGGGCAGTGGAAAGCCGCCACGGACGATGGTACGGAAATACTGCTGACCTATCGATGGGCAGTCGATGGATATGCAATTGTCAGCAATTTTAAAATGGGTGACAATTCGTCACAAGGCATCATTTATTTTGTTGCTGATGAGCAGCAAGTCAGACAGTTGACTGTGGACAGCCGGGGCCAGGCGGTCGCGGCCACCTGGGAAGTACAGGGCGGAAAGGCGATTACGAAGACCAAGATGACTGATGAGTATGGGGAGGCAACGGATGTAGGATTTGCTTATTCAAAGATCGATGCTACCACTATGAATATTGCAGTCTATGAACTGGAAAACGGCGAGCTTTCCGACAGTTCATGGTTCGAGATAGACTTCAAAAAACAAAAGAAGATGGTGCCCTTGAGTTCAAAGACCACTGCGTCAACTGATCAGGATAGTCTCAAGGATATTGTTGAGCAGCAGGGGATTGCCTGGATGGTGGGTAGGTGGAAAGCCGCCATGGACGATGGAACCGATATACTGCTGACCTATCGATGGGCAGTAAAGGGTAATGCAATGATCAGCAGTTTCAAGATGGGTGAAAGGTCGACGCTGGGCCTGATTTACCTTGACCTTGATGCGCAGCAAGGCAAACAACTCAGCGTGGACAGTCGGGGTCAGGTAACCAAGGCTACATGGGAAGCCGAGTATGGTGAAGCGATTTCGAAGACTAAAATGACTAATGAGTATGGAGAGGCAACGGATGTGGGAATCGGTTATTCAAAGGTCGACGACGCCACCATTAAAGTTGCAATCTATGGACTGGACAACGGCGAGCTTTCCGACAGTTCAATGTTCGAGATAAACTTCAAAAAAGAAAAGAAGTGATATCTGAGCTGCGTGGGCTAAAGTCCATTCAATTATTCCGATGGACCGGAATTCGAATTGCATATATGCATCCGAAGATTACAATGGAGCAACAGACGTTCCGTTGTATTGGGACGGAGATTTTTTGAAGATAATCGAAACAATCATAAGAGCAAAAGCTGCTTATGACATATTCCTTTATGAAAGGAGGACTACGAGATGTCGAAAAACCAAGAAGCTTCAGTAGTAAAGAGGGAAAAAGAGCGGATTACACGCCGTCGATTCATTGGCGCCGCCGGAGCGGCGGCTCTGTCGTTTACGGTGGTCAAACCCGAACATGTCCGGGGTTTCAATGCCAACTCGAAGATTAACCTGGGTATAATCGGCTGCGGCGGTCGGGGGACATGGATAGCCGGTCTGTTTAATGACCATGGCGGATACAATATCGTTGCAGTCGCGGATTATTTTCAGGACAGGATTGATAATTGCGGCGGCAAATTCGGCGTACCGCAATCCCGGCGTTATCCCGGCTTGTCGGGTTACCGCAAGCTTCTTGAAAAGGTGGATGCAGTAGCGATTATAAGCCCGCCGTATTTTCATCCGGAGCAGGCCGCAGAGGCGGTGGATGCAGGCTGTCATACATATCTCGCCAAGCCGATTGCTGTGGACGTGCCGGGCTGTCAGAGTATCGGTGCCAGCGGCAGGAAGGCGTCGAGTAAGAAGCAGTGTTTTCTTGTGGATTTTCAGACCCGTGCCGATAAATTCTACCTCGAAGCGCTTAAACGTGTTCACGATGGCGCAATAGGAGATTTCGT
>DAOUVA010000377.1 GCA_030667885.1 Phycisphaerae bacterium | reverse complement strand
GATATGTCCCGGCATGAAATATAATATAGTTCCCTTGCCTTGTCTCTTGAGCCATGCTCCTCTGTCCTGCATATAGGTTTTGTAAGTTTCCTTATCATGATATACTATTCCACACAGAACAACCTTTTCCCTGCCGTCAGTAAATTTGTGATTAATGAAGACTTCCGAATCGTGTTTGATAGTAATGCCTGGATATATACCCTCTGTGCCTGGATAGTCCGAAGGGGTGTAAGAGACTTTTTCTTCCCAGTTAACGTCGAAATTGGTGATAAAGTGTTTCGAGTTCAGATTGACTAACGACCAGCTTGATTCTATCCATTTATACCCACCTTTTTCCATCGGTCCCTTGTCCAGTTGTATACCAAGGAAATCAAAATAGAACTTGTTTTGAGCCTTTTTGCTGCTGATGGAGTGGTGCAAACATATCAGCTTTCCACCTTTCTTGGTGTAGTTGATAATTGAATTTTCCGTATTCTCCTGAAGATCACTGTGGATAAAAACAATTACCGTATCATAAGCCGACAGGTCTTTGGGAAAAGAGCGTTGATCTGTTATCACCACTGACAGCTTGCCCTTTTCCCGCAGGAATTTAGCCAGGACTTTCATTTGGGGCATTTCATCCTGTACTATTATTACTTTGGGCTGTTTCGGGGAAGACGAACCAAGAATAAATACAGTGCACACTGTTACGAAAAGCAAAAATATTAATGTTTTACGTTTTGATGTCCAGCTGCACATAGCAAACGTGTCCTGAATTCTCATCTATATTGTCCTACCCTTACGATATTCAGGTTTGATAAATTTATTGGCATCTGGAACATTTGTTATGTTCATGTTCTTCCAGTCAAAATCCAGTTTTTTGCCGGCGCGGAGGGCAACGTTGCCCATCAGAGTAAATTCAGTCAGAGGGCCGGCGTAGTCGAAGTGGGTGCTTGGTCGGCCTTTACCTTTGCAAGCGTCGAGCCAGTTGCGGTGGTGGCTTTTGGCGCGAGGCAGGGTCTTGGGAGGTCTCTTATATGCCCTCATTTTGGATTCGGGGATGATGCGGGGTGATCTTGACCAACCCTCACCGAGAATAGCGCCCTTTGTTCCGATGTATAGGATACCATTATCACCGAGGTTTCTTCCTGCTTCAAGCCCAACAGGGCGCGGCGGCATAAGTCCGCCTTCGTACCAGGTAATGCGTACAGGTTTCATACCGGCACGGGCAGGAAAATCGAAGTATATGAGTGATGCGGCCGGACAGTTCTCGTCACTGATGCCGGAAGAGCTGGCCTCGACGCTGAAGGTTGGGCTTTTGTCCAGTTTGAGCGCCCAGAAGGCCGGGTCCAGATGGTGACATGCAAAATCGCCTATCGTACCGGAGCCAAACTGCCACCAGGCACGCCAGCGAACGGGTGCGTAGTCGGGATGATAGGGGCGTGGAGGTACGGGGTCGAGCCAGCGTTGCCAATCGAAGCCGGCGGGTACCGGAGGAGTTTCCCTGGGTCGGTCCTTGAAACTGGTCCAGCGGTTAGCACCTGTGCTGGTCCAGGCGTGAACATCGTGGACGTCACCGATCGCACCGTCCCATATCCACTCGCAGGCCAGACGAATATCTTCGCTGGAGTGTCCGAAATTGCCGAGTTGGGTAGCGACTCCAGCCTTGCGGGCGGCTTCGGTGACTACTCGGGTTTCGTAAACGGTGCGGCAGAGTGGTTTTTCACAGTAGAGGTGTTTACCTTTAGCGATGACGGCAAGGCTGACCACAGCATGAGAATGATCCGGCGTAGCGACAAGGACGGCGTCGATGTCTTCGGAGTCCAGCATTTGATTATAGTTGCGATAGGTTGGACAGGGTTGGCCGTATTTCTGTCGGACCAGGTTCAGAGCAGGTTTCAGGCCGGCAGTGCCGCCATAGTAGAACATACTATAGTCACTGAGTTCGTTGATGTCACAAAGGGCGGCGATATGGACATCGGGTTCGTTGAAGAGTTGTTTCATATTGACGATACCCTGGCCGCCCGTGCCGATGATGGCGACGTTAACCTTTTCACTGGGTGCGGTATTGCCATTGCCACCGAGTACATGGCGAGGTACAATAGTAAAAGCAGTGGCAGCAGCCGCACCTGTAAGAAAATCCCTCCGGCTCATTCTCTTTATCATATTAGCTGAATTTGTTTTTCGATCTTTCATCTATTTTCTCCTTTTTATGTTTTCTTTATTTCAGAGAATATTATTTGTTACATTTACTAATGGTCTCGTTGTAGCAACGATCTGTAGAGTTTATATCAGTCAAGCTCTTACGTTTGTCAGAAATTATATTATAACAAGAATAATTATATTAGGACAGTTTTTTCGGGTTCAAACAACATACTTCTAAAAATGAATCATAATAACAACCGTTTTGTGGTATTAGTGAAATGTCTTTTAACTATTTTCCTGCTTATCGGGACTGGTGAAAGTATGAAAAATGCTCTAACGATATTTTTATGATTGTTCTATTAATCCTCAAATGGATGTTATAAATATCTGTTAATGCTAAGGTAACGTTAGTTTTCATGAAACGAAAAGACGATGTTTATACTACTATTTTGGAGGTTGCACATTTAATAAAACTGCAACTTCTTTGTGTTCGCAAATATTTCAATAAAAAGCATTATTAAATTGAAATATTTCTTGATTTATTTGTATTTTTCTCTTACAATATATTCGTTGCGAGTGCGTACAGAGATCAGTTGGTCTGATAGCACTATCCGCGGTAGCGTGTATAACGGCACTTCGCAATAAGGAGACAGGCTTACAATGAATTAAAACAAATGCCTAAGTCTCCTTTTTTTTTTGCGCCTTGTTTGTCCCTATAATAAGAACAGCATAACTGCCGGTTATATTTACCTTCACAAGTGAGGAGTTCCGGTACAACTATTACCTTCTTGAACCACAGAATGAATTGAGTATTGCTTGAGATTTATTTATTAACATAATTTCTGACTATGGTATAATAGATTGACAATTTTTTATGCTGGAGATTGTTACATGAAAAGACGCACATTTCAACTATATCTATGGGTGGCATTTATTATACTCACTGTCCATGTTTCCTTCGGTTCGACTAATACGATTGAGGTTGGTTCTTCAATGCGCAAACTGGTCGAGGCTGACTGGATTGAACGCGATGGACAACTCAAAGGTCAATCGCAGCAAGATAAAATTAATGATTTTTCATTGGAACACACAAAGCATATTATTGCGCGGGCTTACAAACTTGCTGAGCGTTTACAACAGCTATCAGCTTCCAGCTCACGCCTGGAACCGTTGGTAAATGAATTAAAGCAGATCGAGGTTCAAATAACATCTCTGAAGTCAGTTGACAGTGTGGACGTTGATGTTCGCCGCAGGATATTCCTTGATACCCGATGGACCGTTCGCCGGATGGCTTTCTGCAGTCCTTTATTGGATTTTGATAAAATATTGTTCATTAAGCGTCACCATCCGGGCGGCGTGTTTCACATGTGCGACCAGTACTACGGTTTTAATGCAATTGCTGGCGGTGGACTGTTTGTTCTGTCTGATCCGTTCGGTTCCGAGCCAAAACTGACTAATCTTCTGGCCGATGCCATTGTCGAAAGAGGGCGTCTTAAAGGTCGTAAACTTAAACAGGGAGCTTTCCTATCGCCTGAACTCTCATATGACGGCCAAACGATTCTCTTTGCATATACGCAGGGTCAGGGAAAGGATTTGCAGTGGACACCCGAGAGCAGTTTTCATATTTTCAAGGTCAATTCTGACGGTACCGGATTGGTACAATTGACTGACGGCCCAGGGAATGATTTCGATCCTTGTTTTTTGCCCAACGGTCGAGTTGTTTTTATCTCGGAGCGGCGGGGCGGATACCTTCGTTGCGGCCGGCATTGCCCAACCTATGCGATGCACTCAATGGCCCCGGACGGCAGTGATATAATTATGCTAAGTTACCATGAAACACATGAGTGGCATCCGAGTGTGACAAATGACGGTATGATTGCATATACCCGCTGGGATTATGTGGACCGCGATACTAATATAGCACATCACATATGGACATGTTTTCCGGATGGCCGGGACCCTCGCTCGCTTCACGGTAACTATCCCTTGCGACGTGAGCTTCGGCCATGGATGGAGATGAGCATTCGCGCGATTCCAGATTCGCACAAATTCGTTGCTACCGCTGCGGCGCACCATGGTAACGCTTTCGGCTCTCTGGTTATGATTGACCAGCAGCTCAGTGATGATGGTGCAATGTCGCAGCTTACTCGTCTGACGCCTGATGTACCTTTGCCGGAAGCCGAAAGACACATCAGACCAATAAAAGACTGTATGGTTTATGGAACTCCGTGGCCGCTCAGTGAGGATGATTATCTGTGTGTGTATGACCAGAACGCAAAGAACCAGGGTATCTATTGGATAGACCGCTTTGGGAACAAGGAGCTTATTTACCGTGACCCGTCAATCCCGTCCATGAGTCCGATTCCGCTGCGTCCGCGAAAGAAACCGCCCGTGATTCCGACCAGGACCGTTCAGACAGCCGCAGATATCGATAAGGCCGGCGCTGAATATCCAAAGGAAACCATCACAGTTGTCAACGTTTATGACAGTGACTTTAAGTGGCCCAAGGGTGCTGAAGTTACCTCTCTTCGAATCATTCAGGTATTGCCAAAGACGACAGCTCCTCCGAATCAACCGCGTATCGGGATTGCCAACCAGACAAATGCCCGGTCGGTTCTTGGAACAGTTCCCGTCGAGGCTGATGGAAGTGCGTATTTCGAGGCACCAGTTGGCAAGATGATTTATTTTCAGGCTCTGGATGACCGTGGAATGGCAATTCAGTCTATGAGGTCCGGTACTTATGTGCACCCTGGTGAGCAAATGACTTGCCTGGGCTGTCACGAGACTAAACGGCGTACCTCGAAACAATCTAATATTATACCGCTGGCTCTTAAGCGGACT
>DAOUVA010000133.1 GCA_030667885.1 Phycisphaerae bacterium | reverse complement strand
ACTGAGGTCTCACAGCGAAGCCTCGGTGTCTCGCAGAATACGGACACTGACAGATACTCTTTATTGCACGATTTGAGCTTTGGCAGTGACGAGGAAAACAGGCTTGACTCTCTTTTTAACTATGCCGATCAAACCGGTTCGTTCGATTACAAGAACTGGCAGTGGGAAGAGCGTTTAAGACTCCAGCACACCGGCCGTTTCCAGACTAATTACGACATCAGATTTTCTGAATTAGAAAGAGAGACATTCAAGAACCAGGAAACTCGCGGTAAGGCCGGCTTTGAGTACAAGCTGTATGACAATGTCGTAACAACAGCCAATATCTTTACGTCAAAGACCGAGCTTGATACTCAGGGGGACATTAAACAAAATGGTGGTGCAGTTTCTGTTAATTACTGGAAGAACAATCCCTGGGGCACATTGTTCAGCACTTATACTGCAAGTCTTACCCAAAGCAAACAATCAGGCGGCGCGGGGACAGGGGTTGTGATAGACGAATCGCATATTTTTACCGACCCGTTACCGATAACTCTGGACAGGGTAAACATCGATACGTCAAGCATTGTGGTAACGGACAACACCGGATTGATTACATATGACCTGAATGATTACACTGTTACGGAAATAAACGGTCGAGTGCAGCTAAATATCATTTTGGGCTCTCCTGTTCCCAGCATTAGCAATGGCCAAGAGATTTATGTAGATTATAATTTTTTCATCGAGCCGGAAAGAGAAGAGGACACGACTCGTCACAACTTTACTATCAAGGAGCGTTTCAATAACGGTATTTCTTTATACTATGCCCATCGGCGGCAGGATGAAGATGTCAGCTCGTCCATCACGGAAATTTCGCCGGATGAGTTCACGGTCAATACAGTAGGCACCGATTATGTAAACAAAGGTTTATATTTGCAGGCTGAATACAGCGACGAAGACTCAACTCAGATTCCTTCGACGAGCAAAATGGTACAGGGCAGATATAGCTGGCCGGTGAACAAAGATACCAGGGCGAGTCTGAGAGTCTCAAATCACTGGCTGGATTTCGATGAACCTGATAATCGGGATGTTGTGTTATTCAAGAGCGGTGCGGAGATATTCAGCAGGTTGAGTGACGAGTATAGTATTTCTGCCCGCGCCGATTATCGTGATGAGGACGATACGAGGTTCGGCTCCACGAGAGGTTTTCAGTTCAATTCTGAAGTTCAATACAACTTCCGACAGTTGAACATTTCCGCCGGTATCGAGGTGAACTCACTCGACCGCAGGAATGATAAAATCGATGGTGATTTTCTGTATTTTCGACTCAAACGTTTCTTCTGATTAGTGCAAGGGAATGTACGATATGGTTGTAGAATATAATATTATTGAAAAATACATCATCTCTGTGAAATTATACCTTTTGGTCCTTTTGCTGATACTGTTTGGTAGTGGATGTGCCGGCAATAATGGCCAATTACTCACATCGCCTGACGTGCTGCTTGTCTGGCCACAATTGCCGGACAAGCCGCGTGTCAGATATATCGGGACAATATCGACCGAGGCGGATCTTGACAAACAAGTCTCGTGGACGCAGGGATTGGGCGAGCTGCTCTTCGGCAAAGAGAAAATAGGTGTTCTTGTTGCCCCTTATGCCGTTGCTGTTGACCAGCATGATAGGTTATTCGTAGCTGATACTACAGGCGGTGTAGTACATATCTTTGATCTGAATACACGGGCTTATAAACAATTCGCAGATATTTCCGAACAAAAGAAATTGACGAAGCCCGTCGGTTTGACAATAGTCGATGATTGGGTTTATGTTGTCGATAGCGCACTGCGAGAGGTTTGTGTTTTTGACGGAAAGGGGAAGTTTCGGGGCAGTTTTGGTTCGGATAGGCTGGTCAGGCCAAGCGGTATAGCATACTATTCCGAGCAGGACGAGTTGTATGTCTCAGATACAGGAGGCCATGTCGTTAATGTCTTCAATAAGAGTGGTGATTATATCAGGACGATTGGTTCGCGCGGAATTGAGCCCGGACGGTTTAATTTTCCCACCCATCTTTGGGTTGATAAAAGCGGCAAACTGTATGTCAGTGATACGCTGAACTATCGCATACAGGTATTTTCAAGCGAGGGACAGTTCTTGAATATGTTTGGCGAGCACGGTGACCACCCCGGTAATTTTGCTCATCCCTGCGGGGTTGCAACGGACGGCTTTGGCAACATCTATGTTACTGACCGTCAGTTTGAAAACGTTCAGATATTTAACCAGGAGGGGCGGATACTAATGGCTTTTGGCCAGGAAGGACAACAAGCCGGCCAGTTCTGGCTGCCAGCCGGTATCTTCGTAGATAGACGCAATAGAATTTATGTTGCCGACACATTCAATAAAAGAATTCAGATATTCGAATTAATGGAATAGGTCGAAAAATGAAAATCAGATGGATTGAATTAAAACAACTACTGGTCATTATCGCCGTAAGCAGCTCTATTGTCATAGCTCAAAACCAGATTGATGGCTCGCCGCACGACTTGACCGCAGTGGCGGGAGGAAAAACTTCCTGTAGTTTCTGTCACACCCCGCACGGAGCCCTGTCCGGAACCCCGCTCTGGAGTCATAAGCTTTCCACCGCTGTTTATAAAATTTACCAAAGCTCGTCATTGGAGGCCAAAGTTGGTCAGCCAACCGGTTCCAGTAAACTATGCCTTAGTTGCCATGACAGTACAGTGGCTTTGGCCGAATCCGTAAACAGCGACATCTCCGGCGGTACTTATATTAATCCGGGCGCTTCAAACCTCGGAACCGATTTGTCTGACGACCACCCAATCAGTTTCGTTTACTCTGAAGCACTGTCCGCCGAGGACGTACAGATACGCCCTCCATCGACCTTGCCCGAACAGCTGAAGCTCGATGGATTGGGTGAATTACAATGTACCACTTGCCATGATCCCCATGATAATCGATACGGTAACTTCATGGTTATGCCTAATAACCGCTCAAGAATGTGCGTGTCCTGCCATGATTTATCCGGATGGTTGCTTTCAGCTCATGAGAGTTCAACTGCTTTGGCTTCTGTCGCAAATGATTCATATCTGCAGGGCAGTGAATATGCCACAGTTGAGGAAAACGGCTGTTTATCTTGTCACCAACCACATTCGGTTGGAGGGCACGAACGTCTGCTCCATTTTGCCAGGTCGGAAGAAAACTGCCTGAATTGTCATGATGGCTCCGTGGCAAAAACCAATCTGAAGGCCCAGCTTTCCAAATTTTCCCGGCATGATGTGGTTCGTTATCATGGCATCCACGATCAGGAGGAATCGCCGATGGCAGTGGGAAAGCATGTAGAATGTGTTGATTGCCACAATCCGCACGCAACCAAAAATACACTTGCACAGGCCCCTGTGGTCCCGGGTGTAATGCGGGGGATTTCCGGTGTAACTGCCTCCGGAGGTTCGACACAATGGGTTCAGTACGAATATGAGGTGTGCTTCAAGTGTCACGCAGACAATCCCGGACGTGTCGAATCTCGAATTACCCGAAATATAACTCAGACGAATACAAGGCTGGAGTTTGATCCCTCGGGGCCTTCTTATCACCCGGTTATTTCACCGGGCTTAAATAAAAATGTTCCGAGCCTCAAGCTGCCTATGACTGTCGTCAGCATGATATATTGTACTGACTGTCATAGCTCCAGCGACGGCTCCAGTGTAAAAGGCCCTCACGGTTCGGATTATCCGCCGCTGCTTGCCCTTAATTATGACACGACCGATTATACTTCCGAAAGTGAGTATTCATATCAGCTTTGCTACAAATGTCATAGTCGAAACAGTATTCTTAATAATGAAAGCTTCCCAAAACATAAAGAACATCTGGATAAACAAATTACATGCTCGGCATGCCATGATCCTCACGGAATAAGTGCCGTGCAGGGAACAAGCACAAATAATACGCATCTAATAAATTTCGACACTTCTATTGTGCGAACCCACACTGCAACGGGACGACTGGAGTTTCAGGACACGGGTACATATCATGGGCGATGTTATTTGGAATGTCACAACAGAACGCATTCACCTGCAACTGCAACTTATTGAGTTATGAACATATTAATAGTGTAGGTTCAAGGTATAAATAGAAAGGGCCGACAATGGAATATGCCGGCCCTTTACTCCGTTTTGGAGATTGTTATGAAACATTCAGTTACGGTCGAACCATACCAGTCATATCGGCCGTTACTTGTGTGGCTAAACTTTCAATGCTACACAGCTTACTGCAGAGCCGCTATAGCCGCTTCTAACAAGTCCCTGGTGTAAGGCGGATTGTGGACGCCAAGGCTGCCATCCTCAATGGCGATAAAGATAAAGTCCCAGAGGGCAGAAGCTTCCGCAGCGGGATAGATACCGACAACCGGATGTCCTTCTTCATCGAGCAGGCCCTTGGCTTTCAGCAGTTCGCCAAGCTCTACGATCAGTTTTGCGATCTCATCCTGTTTACTGTCGAGGTCGAAATCTTCGCCGTGGCATTCCGAGCAACCCGACGTGACTGCCTCAAAAGTGTGCACCATGTTTGGGCCGATGTGGCAGGTAACACAGCTATCTTCTATCATCTTGTAGTGGAAACTGGATCCGCCTGCACCGACGCTTGCGCCGCCTATACCGAGCAGCATTGCGCTCTGCGGACCGTGGTGGGGGCCCCAGTGGGTGCTTGTAACGGCAATATTGTCATTAGGATCTGCTGCATCAATTGCTCGTCGCGGCTGGTGGCAGTTGGCGCACAGGTTGCCCTTACCGCCATCATAGGTTTTGTTTTCGAAAGCGAAGAGCGGCACCGCAGCGGTGGTCTCCAAAGCCCAGTCCGCTTCGGTGTAGCTGGTGTGAACCGCATGACAAGTTCTGCAGTCCTGGCGGGTTGGATTGGGGTCTCCTACCTCGACTGTGTCTGGGGTGAGCCCCTGGGCAACCATAGCGCTAAAGGCGCCGCCGGAGTGACAACCGGCACAACCGGCGCTTGTTCCACGCAAGTAGGCTTCACCAGTTCCATGCACGGCCTCGCTCAATCCAGCTTGCTTACCAGTGATCAATGTCGTGTCATCGTGGCAGACTGTGCAGCTAATTTCCTGAGCTAACACACTTGAAGTACTGACCAACAGGACGACAAGGGTGAACATTACAGCCATAAATCTTGTTCTTGTTTGCATTGCATTCTCCTTAATAAATAAACATTGAAATATCGGTTTAACTGACATTCTTCTATTTTCGAGACGCGAAATATAGACGCGCCCCGAGCTAAACATTAAATAGCGAATTTTGTTCCAGAAGTTGCAGCCTTTTCAATTGCCGAACAATACAATGCTATAAAGTGTTTATATCAATAAGCTTATAAATAAAAACAAATTATTGTTTTCGTGAAAAAGGAAGAATTGAGAAACTGTTATTCTCATAAGAGAGAACAATATCGGACGCCCGTTCTCATTTATGAGAATAGGTGAATGACAGGGTTGTCGAACAATGGTGGCTTTTAGATATTCATGGAATAAATATACATTTGTGGATTTTCAACTGATAAAGCGTATATCCGGTAAACTTTTCAACATTCACGCGATGTCGAATCACAGAATCACCAACATCAGGTGCGGATTTTTGTAAAGCTTAACGAGCCACGCGAAATCCAATGTAGTCGCTGTCGCCCGGTCCGACACCGCCACTGCTTGGGGGCAGATACCAGCCCCGGTAAGCACAGCGGACGTTTAGGGGGCCATCGTCCCAGCATCCACCCCTGACGAAATGGAAGCTATTATGTGCAAATGGCTTTGGATTGCCGGGGTAGGACTTGGCGAAATCCGCGACCCATTCATAGGCATTGCCTACCATATCCATACACCCATAAGGGCTGGCCCCATCTGGATAACTGCCCACAGGAGCACTTTGGTTCGTTCTATATCCGCCGCCGGCGGTATTGTGGTCTTCGGGATTATTGCACTTTTCCGGGTCCCATGCATCGCCCCATGGCCAGGTGTTTGCGTGCTGATTCTCCTGGTCCCATCTTGCAGCTTTTTCCCACTGGGCTTCAGTTGGTAATCTTCCTCCCGCCCATTTGCAGTAAGCCTGAGCTTCATAGTATGTTACCCCCACAACAGGATGGTCATCTGTTTGGATAAAAACAGGGTGGTTGTACCCGTGTCCGGTCCATTCCTGTTCGATTTCCCAATGCTCCGGCTGATTGCGTTTTTGTTCTTTGTCTGGTCTGACTACGCGCCAAAATTTGCCGTACATTCCTGCATAAACGATTACATCGCTATCCTTCCATTTCCAACCTTCATCCGACCAATAGTTCGGATCATTATATCCTCCGGCTTCTATGAACTTACGATACTGACCGCGTGTTACTTCATATTTGCCTATCTGATAGGTTGGAAGGTAAACAGAGTGCTGAGGAAATTCCTCAGGCCCTTCAAAACCCTCGTGACCGTTATTACCCATCAAGAAATTACCGGCCGGTATGGTCACCATTTCTCCAGGATAGTTATTAGTGTCGATTACTTCTGTTTTTTTGTCCTGCTTTACACTCTTTGCGGCACAACCGGCCAGAGGCAGCATTACAACAGAAAATATTAGACAAATCAATTCTTTGCGCATTGCACTACTTCTCCAAGAACAGCTTATTGAAAGTATATCTTACGGGCATTTCGTTCCTAAGGTAAAAATATGGCAAAAGTAGGAGTAAAGTCAATTAAAAAATCGTGGTACGTGACCCGTGGCTTGCTTTGAGTATCCTACGGGGAAAAAATACTTTGAATAAGCTGGAAAATCTGATATAATATGATTTACGTAGGCCGTTCAAGATGGTTTTCGTTAAGGATTATGGAGAGCACGGAGGCTTAAAAACACTTAGTTACAGGTATGTGTGGGTTTTTTTCCAGGCTAAATCTGGTAAGGAATGATGCGTTATGATGTGTGTTTGCAGCAAAGAGATGTTTAAGAGGATATTTCCGGCGCTTGGTATGGTTGTTTGTCTGTTTCTGGTTGGATGTTCGGTTACGCCGGAAGAATACAATACACTCGGGATTGCCTATAACGACAAAGGCGAGTATGACAAAGCAATCTTCGAATATAACAGGGCAATAAAGACAAACCCGCTTTATGCCGAGGCCTATTACAACAGGGGCAGGGCCTATGGCAGCAAAAGGCAGTACGATATGGCTATCAAGGACTTTAACAAGGTGCTTGAGATATGGCCGTTGTTTGCCGAGGCCTTAAACAATCGCGGGGCCGCTTATGGCGCCAAGGGCCAGTATGATCTAGCCCTCTCGGACTTCAACAGAGCCCTTGAGATAAATCCGAAATACGTCCAGGCATATGTCAACCGTGGTCTTATCTATTATGACAAGGATCAACATGACCAGGCCGTCATAGATTATACCAGAGCGCTAGAAATAAATCCTCAGTTTGCCGAGGCCTACTGCAATCGTGGAGCCGCCTATAACGCTATAAACGAATACGACAAGGCCCTCCATGATTTCAACAGAGCTATCGCGATAAATCCGAAGTATGCCGAAGCCTACTATAACCGCGGGCGAGCTTATGCAGTTAAAAATCAGCATGACGTGGCCATCTCGGATTATGCAAAAACCCTGGAGATAGACAAAGATTATGCCAAGGCGTACTATTATCGCGGGCGAGTTTATGGGGTGACAGGCGAATATGACAAGGCAATCGCAGACTTCAGCAAAGTAATTGAACTGAACGCCGGAGACGGCGAGGCCTACTGCAATCGCGGGGTGGCCTATGCCGGTAAACGCCAATTCGACAAGGCGTGGGAGGATGTCAACAAGGCGGTGGATTTAGGTCACCAGGTCCCAAGTGAGTTTTTGAGGGCCCTTCTCGCGGCTTCCGGGAAAAAAATATAAATTAAGACGGACACACCAGCTTTTAAAAAATAAAACACCCATCCAAATTGTCCCGTCCAATGTCACTGGTTCTGATTATATTTAAATATATTTTTGTTGACAAACGGTCGGGAGTCGCTGTATAAATATGCAATAAGTTATTGGGTATATTCTCACGTCTCTCAAGAATATTCTCTTTAACAAAATCTGAGAGGCACAATTATGTTATGGCCTTTTACAGGCCGAAGGAGTACCAAAGTGGCTCAAGGTACAGTAAAATGGTTTAATGGGAAAAAAGGCTTTGGATTTATTCAACCCGATGACTCCGGCGATGATTTGTTCGTTCATCATTCGGAAATCAAGAGTGACGGCTACGCCTCTCTTGATGAAGGACAGAGGGTGGAATTCGAGATTGGAGAGGGCAAAAAAGGTCCTTGTGCGACCAATGTAATCCCCGGTTAATCCTAAGCAATAACACCTGAAAAACCAACGGGCTCCGCGAAGAACGGAGCCCGCTTCATATTTTGTCCCGATAGAGCATAAGTGAGCAAGCAAAAAAAACGTAAACGGCTGAACTTGCTTTGTCAAACAAGTAGAGCATAAGAGTTCGTGTCAAGCCGCATACATTCCAGTGCATAAGGCCTCCTTATTTTATTGCGGGGGGAGAATGTAGCCGTAATGACGACCGGCCCAGTACGGCAGCAGCCACCAGACGCCATCGCTTTCAGTATGTCCTCCATCTCCCTGAACGGTCCTCCATGGATTTTCGTCCCAGCGGATAACGCCACACTCGTCCGGTGGCAGGAGACGATTGGTCTGGAGCATTTCCAACTCGGGGGTGCGCACTATACGGAGGTCCTCGCGATGTGAGTTATCGACGGTCCAGCGGACGAGGTCGAGTGACGTATCACGGAGGTACTTAACGGATGTTTGTAGTTGGGGAGCTTTACCGACGCAGGCGCCGTAGATAAAATTGAAAAAAGGACTGTGGTCGGCTTTGGCTGCGATGTACCAGTGGTCGAGGCTTTCGCGATATAAACGCTTTAGCTTCGGGTCGTCTTCGTGCAATAACAGGCACGGATAGGCAAGGGCGAGCAGCTCGTCGTCGATGTGAGTACGCCAGGCGTGATTGTAGGTTTTGGCATGCTTTACATTGTCGGCGTAATTATGCTCGCCAAGCAGGTTTAAATATTCTTTCTGATAGCGCTTGTGGCCGGACATATGATAGGCGAGCTTTAAGAATGAGAGTATCTCGACAGAGTTTACGCCGCGTTCAGGCAGCCAGTCCGGGTCTTTATTTAGCTTTTGCGGGGACCAGACGCCCCATTTTGTGTGAGTTCCGTCGATTCCCTTGAGGACGTAGCCGTTGTCGATAATATAATCGACAATATTTATGACGTGTTTGCATACGTGCCTTCGTTCGGAGCCATCAGCGACCAGATCGTAGTAGAATAAATAGCCGAACATATGGCCTGTAATTTCATCGCTGCTGGTATCGCTCTTCCAGAGCCACTTGCTATCACTTGAAGGACGCCAGCGGGTTTCGACCTTTTTTTCACGGGGATTGTCAATGTACATTTCGGCCCACTGGCGGTCGGATATTTTGCGGTTCGGATCGGCCATCGATTTCCAGGTGCTCGGAATAACAGTACGCGCTACAAAGCCGGGCGT
>DAOUVA010000089.1 GCA_030667885.1 Phycisphaerae bacterium | reverse complement strand
TAAAACGGCGGTTTTTACTTCGGACGGCCAGAGAAACGTGCCTGACCACCGGATAAAGAAATGTCGTCATTGAGGCGGTAAGATTAAAACCGGGGAACTTGCCTAATAAATAGGTAAAGGTTTCCTGCAATACATCAAGGGCATCCTGCGGGCTGCCGGTAAATCGCCAGGCCAGATGGTAAACCCAATCACGGTACCGCCAGTAGAGAGTTTCGAAGGCGTCCGCATCGCCTTCATTTACCAATTCAATTAATTCCTGGTCAGAGTCCATAATGAACACATTTGGCACTAACTATATCATCCGCTCGTGTCCAGATTAACTTCTTTGACTGCTGTTTTCAATTTACTATTTGAAAATCATTTAGCCAACAATTACGGAGCTTTGTTAAAGAATCAAAGCCTGCCACTCTTGACGAATATTCTCCGCCCATGGTTTACAGTTTTAAGTCTAAAGAGAGGTTTAAAAGGCCTTTAGGACGGCCGTACCGGGAATATGGTGTTAGATGCTATAAAGGGAATGCAGGGACGAAATATCCCGGCACAAAAGAAAAGGCAAGCTCTTATCTGTATATATAGCAAAGACTTACATCATCACCAAGGAATTGTGTGTTCGAAATTCAGGACGAAATAAGTCTATTTTCAATTAAAGTGCAATTATATCGTTGCCGATAACAAAAGAAGTTATAAAAAGATTTTTTCTCCCCTCCGGAAAACATCGGGTACCAAATTGTTGCTCGATGTTTTCTTTTTTTATACACCCCTGATAAATTAATATTTCATCCCTTGAGCATTCGGCTGAAAAAGTCCCTCTTAAATACATCACTCGGAATCTGCTAAAATTATTTTTACTGTGCAGATGAGGATAGTTGCTTTATTGATGTTAATGTTGTTCCCTAACAAGCTCTACGAGTTTGATAGTATCGCGAACACCTTCAGCCATAACACGAGATGAAATCGTCGCCCCTGTCATTGAGTCAATATCTTTTCCTATTTGGATTGGGTCATTGGGGCTTTTCCCTTCAAATTGACTGGTAAAAGCATGCTTACGAACTTCCCTGCCGTGATCCCATGGATATGAAATTACAGTTGCTTGTTTTACGTAAAGCTGCTTATCAAGTAATACACGGATCCTGAATGGGCCTGAACGACTTACAACTTTAGATTCAACGCAATAGCCCAAAAGACCTGAATCGCCTTTGATTTCGCTGATTTTAGCCTCGTCAGGACGCCCGGAAATCTGGGCGCCCTGACTTATGAAAAAAGGAATTTCTACTATATCAATTGCGGAGGAAAAATTCTGGCGTACTGCTGTCATTATTCCTCCATTTGAAAAGGAGGATTTGGACTCAACACAACTTGAAATGATAGCCAACGTAGATAAACCCGCAACTGCTACCATAAATGTTGTCAGCCTGACTGATATCTTAGACATATTTAATTCTCCTTTTCGAAATGGTTTAGAAAGTCCAGCCTACACCCACGTTAAACAGATCATCCATGTCGCTTCCAGTGGCATTGTCGCGAAGCTGGTAATCAGCTTTTACAACAAAATTAGGCGTCAGATAGAAATTGACACCAAAACTCAGCTCGTCCATGTCTTTAGACTTATTTTTTGCGATACCGGAGGGCATTTCGTGTTGTGTGTCATACTCTTCATAGCGCACGAAAACGGTTGCATCTGAATTTTTAAGCTTGCCGGTTTTCCACTCATCAGGCCAGAAGTGATATGCACCTTCAAGATACCAGCCAAACATTTCTTCTGCTACGCCACCGCCAAAATCACGTGCACCGTCAATATTGGTATTGGCGATTACTCCACGAAAATCAAACTTTGATATGGAATATTCAAAGTCGGCCGAAGTCATTGCTATTTCTCCATCTTTGCCGCTGCCGCCGCCGTCTTTCACATTATCCAGACCGCCTAAGAAGCCTGAAAGACCTAATCGCAAGGACTGGTCTGAATTGGCAAGAGCTTCTTCAAATGGGCGGTAATCTAATCTTCCGGTAAACGCAACTTCATTAAGACTTGGACTTCCCTGGATACGACCATCCCTGATACCACTTGAAGTAAATTTATCACCGTTAAGCCCAGCCACCACATATGCTTCATAACTCAGCGATGGATTAAGGCTGCCGAAAAAACCAACGCCATCGGAAGACCACGTACTCGGGATGATATATTTTGAAAAGTTGGGTCTTTCAACACCATTGAATAGTGGAGGTTCATGACGTTTGTTAATAATTCCCAATGGCGTCAGAAGCCGGCCTGCCCTGATATTAAACGCATCAGAGAGCAGGAAATCAACCTGTGCCTGCTCAATTAAAAGATAACCACCGGATGTATCTGTATTAGGTGAGGTACCATCGGTGTCAGTGTCAGTATCCTTAACAAAGGCGTGTTCAAGCTCTACTTCTGAGTGGAACTTAATCCAGTCAGCAAAATCATAACCTACGTACAGGACAAGTCTGTGGAAGTCCATCTTATCCGATTCGGTACCTTCGGTAAAATTGCCATGTATTTCTCCGTAGCCACCAAATTTTAACTTATCCAACGTATCTGAAATATCAAGCTTTTGTGACTCATTAAGTTTTGTTACATCATCGCGAAGCTCCTGTATTTCTTGTTGATATTCACTGGGAACTTCCTTATCTTCCTTTTTGTCATCTTGAAGCCTGCGAAATTCATTTTTTAATTCCTTAACCTGCTCCCTTAATTGTTCCATTTCTCGGCGCATGACTTCAAGCTCATCATTATCTGCTACGTCAGCGGCTGAAGTACCGGCGACCGACAGAAACAGCAATATCATACACCCAATCATTTGTTTATTAACATTTAACAACATATAGAATTAGCCTTTCATCTAAATATAATATTAAATCCAACGACATAACATCTTCACATAGCCGGATCGGCCCTACTTTTGATATTGATATTCGTTATCATCAAGTCTCCAAAAAAAATTGATATACAACTTACTTTCATACCACTTGCTTTCCCTTCCCGCATCGAGGACATATACCGAATATATCCAGTTTGTGATACTCCTGAGTATAGCCGTGTTTTCTTACCAGCTCTTCCTGTAACTTTTCGAGTTTCTTGCTGTATATCTCAACAAATTTCCCACATTTGGAACAAATCAGATGATCGTGATGCTCATGTCCGTATTTGTGCTCGAACCGCTGAACACCATCTCCAAAATCCACCACCCTGCAAAGGCCTGATTCGGCAAGTAGCTTTAAAGTTCTCGCAACCGTCGCGTAGCCGACATCTTTGTCCTTTTTTCTGACAATATCAAACAACTCCTGAGTGCTGAGATGCCTTTCCAATCGCAAAAAGACGTTTACAATTTCATCCCTCTGTTTGGTTTGTCGCAGACCTTTGTTAATTAGGAATTTGTTAAACTTTACTTTGGCGTCCATATCCTGTCCCTAAATACTTGCCCCATTTATTCTTAAGAGCTATATATTTAACAAGTTATACTTTTTTAAACAAATATAAAGATTACCATTCTGAATCCTTCGTTGCGCTCGAGGACAGGCTACGCGTAACGAAGTGAAGAATCTCTAATGGCTCAAGATTTGAGATTCTTAGGCTACGCCCCAAAATGACTGGCCGTGTTTCCTACAGAGCAACAAATAAGATATTTTCAACCTACCACTTCTATTGATAACGATTATCAATATCTACAATATAGACACCTCACTCATATTTGTCAAATAATATTTATGAAAAAATGGATGGGAGGCTTTATTGGGCCTTTCCGCAGCACTTTTTGTACTTTTTTCCGCTTCCGCAGGGGCAGGGTGCATTGCGGCCGACTTTGGGCTGCTCCAGCTTTATCTGCTTTACTTTTTGTTCACCCTGAGGCGCCTGAGCGGCGGCCCGCTGTCGCTCAGCCATGGCGAACTGACCGACCTCATCGTGGCTTGTTGAACTTACATTCCAGACATTTCGCGCCCTGGCACCGGCTTCGAGATGCACCTTGAAGATAATATCCGTAACTCGATCCTCAATACTGTCGAGCATTTCATCGAACATTCGGGAACCTTCGCGTTTGTATTCGGTTTTAGGATCCTTCTCCGCCCAGGATCGCATCCAAATGCTGTCTTTCAGATGATCCATCGAATAGAGATGGTCCTTCCAGGTACTGTCGTAAACCTGGACCAAAACATATTTTTCAAGATCGCTGAGCTCGGCGCGTAAAAATTCTTTTGCAACCTCAGACAGCTTGTCTTTGACTTCCGGGCCATCGCCGGCCAGGTCGTATTCTGTGAAAGAGGACTGGAATCTTTCATTAGCCCAACTCACTAAATCCGCAGTATTCAGGCTGCTGATTTTATCGCCCAGTTCCTTCTCTAATTGCCCATTGTTAAAGCTCTCACTTAATTCCAGCAGTTGTTTATGCAGGTGGCGGGGTTTGGTGCTCTGTATCCGTTCGACAGATAAGTCGGCGTTATATTTTTTGTTGGCCCAATCGGCCAGCGACTCATACGCATATACGTTAGCACCCTGCGGACCGAAAACCATATTCATCGCGAATTCAACAGGATACTCAATCTCTCTTTGTTTATATTTTACTGCCGTCTTTTCTTCGAGCTGTTTACGGATTTGCGATTCGGTAAGGTCTGCTAATTCTGTGATGTCCAGTTGTATATCGAACTTGGCCCGTGCCCACTCGGCAAAAGTGTTTAAGGCAAAACCATCCTTAAGAAATTCGACTAATTGCGAACAATCTTTTTTGTCGATTTGACCGGCGGCGGCTTCGATTAATTGTTCTTCTATTTCTTCCGGTGATTGATGCTTGATTTTACCTTGACTTAGATTGACCTGGAATGAACTCATCGCCCATTTACACAATCCGCTAATGTCCCACGTCCGCGGATCACCATAGTCCTCAAAATATTCACCCATCGAAAGTGATATATTATTGGAGGCATTGTCCTTTGCCTCCTGTTTTATTAATTGTTCTATTTCATCTGCCTTTGCCCCACCGATATCCGAAAGCTTCAGGTCTATACTGAGGTTTCTCCTCGCCCATTCACAAATGCATTTATAAGGGTAGTCCTTACCGAGCATGGTTTTACAATTCATCGCGATTGTAGAGTTAATCATTTCCTGGATGACTTGTTTAAGCCCTTTGCCGGCCAGGATCTCACGTCGGCGCGAGTAAAAGATTTTTCGCTGGTAGTCCATCACCTCATCGTATTCGAGCAGGCTTTTGCGTACCTCGAAGTTGCGTTCCTCAACCTTCTTTTGTGCCTTTTCGATGCCCTTGCTTATCCTCTTGTGGTAGATTGGCTGACCCTCTTCCCAGCCTATCCAGGAAAGCGCTTTGACAGTCCACTCAGGCGCGAAGATTCGCATTAAGTCGTCTTCAAAGCACAGGAAGAACTGGGTGGAGCCGGCGTTTCCCTGCCTTCCTGTTCGCCCCCGGAGCTGATTATCAATTCTTCTGGCCTCATGTCGCTCGGTACCTAGTACGTGCAGCCCGCCAAGTTCCGCTACTCCCGGCCCGAGTACGATATCAGTTCCCCGACCGGCCATATTCGTTGCAATTGTTATATTACCGCGCATTGTGCCGTCCCGGCTTTTATGCTGCTGACCGGCCTTGGCGACAATAAGAGCTTCTCTTTCGTGATGCTTGGCATTGAGCAATTCGTGCTCAATACCGAATCTTTTCTGAAGAGCCGCCGACAGCGACTCGTTCTTTTCTACACTGACCGTCCCCACAAGTACAGGTCTGCCGGATGCGCTAACTTCATTTATCTGCTCAACTATGGCGTTATTTTTTTCGCGTATTGACTGATATATTGCGTCATCCTGGTCGTCCCTGATGCAGGGTTTGTTGGTGGGTATTACGACGACATCGAGTTTGTAGATGTTCATAAACTCTTCGGCTTCGGTGGCGGCGGTGCCGGTCATTCCCGCTATCTGCTCGTAGAGCTTGAAGAAGTTCTGTAGCGTAATAGTGGCCAGCGTCTGAGTCTCTTCTTTTACAGTAACAGCTTCTTTTGCCTCGACCGCCTGGTGCAGCCCATCGGACCACTGCCGGCCCTGCATCAAGCGGCCAGTAAATTCGTCAACGATTACGACCTTGCCGTCCATAACAACATAGTCTTTCTCCCGCACAAAAGTTACATGGGCCCGTAGGCTCTGTCGTATGAGTTTATCCCAATCATTATTTGCCCCCGTATAGAATGAACCTACTCCGGCGATTTCCTGTGCAGCCCCCACTCCTTCATGCGTAAGATTAACCGCTTTTTTGTCATATTCTACTTCATAATATTGCGTAGTGCCTTCCAATCTGGCTTGAGCGTCTTCGAGTTCGGCCTGGCTTTTTTCAATTGCCTTGCGGGCCTTTTCAATTCGCTCACTGTCCTTATCTTTCTTTGAATTGGACAGCTCGCCCTGAGCGCTGGCTATCGCCCGCTCGGACGCATCAAGTTGTTTTTTGATTCGGTCGTAGGTGCTTTGCAGACTGAGCAGCTTTCTTGCGACCTGGTCGGCTTTTTTATATTTGGTAACATCATCGAAAGCCGGACCGGATATGATTAGCGGAGTCCTGGCTTCGTCAATCAGAATCGAATCGACCTCGTCGATTATCGCGTACTCCAGATTCCCCTGTACCATCTGCTCAAGTGACGTCTTCATATTATCGCGAAGATAATCGAAGCCGAATTCATTATTCGTACCGTAATTTATATCACAGGCATACTGGCTTCTACGATCATCACCGGCAGTGTCCATGTCCGCCTGAATGGCACCTACGGTCAAGCCTAAAGCACTATAGACCGGCTTCATCCATTCCGCATCACGCTTAGCCAGGTAATCGTTGACAGTAACGACGTGAACCTTTCTTCCGGTTAGATAAACGAGATACGACGCTAATGTTGCTACCAGAGTTTTACCTTCACCGGTAGCCATTTCGGCGATTTTACCCTCATAAAGGACTCTGCCGCCGGCAAGCTGTACGTCAAAGTGACGCATCTTGACATTTCGCCTTGCCGCTTCGCGAACAACTGCAAAAGCTTCAAGCAGGATATCCTCGGGCCTGGTTCCGTCTTTTATAGCGGCCTTGAACTCGGCGGTCTTTGCCTTCAGTGCCTCGTCATCGAGCTTTTTCGTTTGCTCCTCGAACTGCTCTGCTGGACGCGCGGCTTCTACATAGGATTTCCCAAGCCGTTTAGCACGCGTCCCAAATCTTTTTAACAGGATTTTGCTTATTATTTCAAACATAAAAATGAAAAATCCAAATATCGAATATCTAAATCCGAAATAATATTAAAACCCAAATTTCCAAATGTTCAAAAAAGTTTTTATCATTTGGATTTTAGACATTTGAATTCGTCCGCTATAAGTAGTATTACTACGAAGGATGAATTTCGTATTTAGAATTTCGTGCCTCGTATTTCGTTATCCTTTTACTCGCGTTAGATACTCGCCCGTGCGGGTATCCACACGGATAAGCTCGCCAAGCTTAATAAAAGCCGGCACCTGCACAACCAAACCGGTTTCGAGGGTTGCGGGCTTGTTTTGATTTGTCGCCGTGGCACCTTTAATCTCAGGGGGAGTATCGGTAACTTCCAAATCAACCGTGTTGGGCAGAGTTATGATGATGGGCTTGCCCTCATAAATACTTACCTGCAACTGAGTGTTCGGCTTAAGATATTTCTGCCCATCGCCAAATGCATCATCATCGAGACTAATCTGGTCGTAGGTCGTGGTATCCATCAGAACATGTTCACTACCGGACGAATAAAGATATTCATACGTTCTCTTGTCCAGATAAGCCTCTTCAACGTTTTCCTCCGAACGCAAACGGACATTTTGAATCGTACCGTCGATCAGACTCTTAAGCTTTGTTTGATACACCGCGCCGCCTTTGCCCAACTTGACGTGATGATAATCAACTATCGCATACAATTTGCCGTCAATCTTGACGGTCTGACCTTTATTCATTTCAGATGCTCTCATATCGTACTCCAAAAAATACTATTATTAATAGTCGGTTAGTATAGCCGTTATTGTGCAAAATTGCCACAAAATGTCAACAAGAAGGAAAAATTCAATATTTACCCCCGCGATTGTGGAATTTATTAAAACAAATCATTGCGCCTTTACAACTTGTTGAACTTACAAATATTTGGTACCTGAAAATGCTTAGCTAAGGTATATAAAACCACAACGATATCAGCAGAACAGATATTCATATAATCCGCTCCGCTTTCTCTAAGCATAAAAAAACCCGAAACCTTTTTGTTATAACAAGGCTCCGGGTTTTTTATTTTGCTGGTCTGTCCGCGTTATTAGTCGGCAAGCTCGCGAACCCATATATTTCGGTATCTCACAGGATTGCCGTGGTCCTGCAGTGAGATTGGCCCTGTGTCTCCATGCGGCACATAGTCGGATATCGCATGTTGGCCTTTCCAGCCGGTCCCCCCTGTGAGCACGACATGATCATGAACGACCACACTGTTATGCAAAACCGTAAACGTCGCCTTTTTTACGACCTTATCACCCTTGAAAGTAGGACGATGAAAAATGATATCATAAGATTGCCACTGCCCCGGCCCCCGGCTGGCGTTCACTAAGGGAACCGCCCTGCCGTAAAGCGCAGAACACTGGCCGTCCGCATAAGTTCTATTGTTATAGGAATCGAGGACCTGGATCTCGTATTGCCCCATCAGAAACACCCCGCTGTTACCTCGTCCCTGGCTACTGCCCTGAACCCTTGAGGGAGTGGCAAACTCAACATGCAACTGACATGAACCGAACTCGCGTTTGCTCTGGATATAGCCCGAGCCTTTAACGCACTCCATATAGCCTTCCCCCATAATCCATTTCGACCGACCGCCCTTGGTGTCTGTCCATTCCGACAAACCCGTCCCATCGAATAAAACCACAGAATCGGAAGGGGCCTTCCCCACGACATCTTGTGTACTCTCAACGCCGGGCTTTATCACCACCGGCGCAGGTCTATTCATATCATGAATAAGCCACCGGCCGGTATCGGTTTCCACATACTGACGTATTTCACCCTTCTTGGCCGCTTGCTCGGTCGTAGCACATCCGGCCAAAATCGCAAGCATGCAAACAACAACACAAATTAAAACTGTCCTCATCTTAATTGCTCCTTTCCAAATTGGTCTTCTTGGCAATCTCCTCACCTTACAGTAAGGCGAAAGTCTCGGTCGATTACCAATTGTGAGAATTATATACATATAGACAAGCAGCGCCAATAGTATGTTTCCGACTGAACTTTATGTTTTAGATGACTTTAGTAGCAAAATGTGTGAAAACACTTGTAAATTACTACAATTCAAAGAAGTTTTTGGTATCATAGTGAAACCCGAAAGCAAAAGTCCATGGAAAAGCTTTAATGGAAACGCCGGACAAAAGTATTTGAAAGGTAGCAACTATGCCCGAGAAATCAATCCATCGACGTGATTTTATAAAGATGACTGGCTTAAGTGCCGCGGCTCTGGCCTTTAACGGATGCACGACCAGCGAAACCGCAGATAGTAGTGCGTTCGCTAAGAAACCTGCCGGCAAAAGACCGCCCAATATATTACTCATAGTCTCGGACGACCAGGGGTATAAAGACCTCGGCTGTTTCGGAAGCAGTGAAGTAAAGACACCCAACCTTGACCGCCTGGCCGCCGGCGGTACCCGGCTTACAAACTTCTATGTCACCTGGCCGGCCTGCACACCTTCACGCGGCAGTTTGCTCACTGGCCGATACCCGCAACGCAACGGCACTTACGATATGTACCGCAATTATCTTGTCGATGTTGACCACCTCTATACACCGGATGAATACGCCTTCTCACCCGAGAATATATTAGGGATGGACACCCGCGAGGTATTGATTCCCCGCGTACTTAAAAAAGCCGGCTATACAAGCGGCATCTTCGGCAAGTGGGATCTGGGACAACTGCACCGCTTCCTACCGCTCCAGCGGGGATTCGATGAGTTTTACGGTTTCACCAACACCGGCATAGACTACTGGACCCATGAGAGATATGGAGTACACTCGATGCGGCGAGGTAACGAACTGAGCACTGAGGACAAAGGCACGTACGCCACGGACCTTTTCAGGCGGGAGGCACTGCAATTCATTAAAAAGCATAGGAACAAGCCCTTTTTCTGCTATGTGCCGTTTAATGCACCGCACGGCGCCTCCAATCTGAATCGCCCTCGCCCCGGCGTACAGGCGCCGCTGGAATACATACGAAAACACTACGGCCAATATGACCCAAAGGACTCCAATACCAAAAGGGCAAAACGCCTGCGGTATATGGCCGCTGTTACTTATATGGATGAAACCATTGGCCAGATGCTCGATACGCTGGAAGAGCAGGGTCAGGTGGATAACACCATCGTCATCTTCTTCTCCGATAATGGCGGTGGCGGCAGCGCAGATAACGATCCGCTGCGGGGCAAAAAAGGTGATACGTTCGAAGGTGGAATTCGTGTACCCGCCATTTGCCGCTGGCCGGGTGCAATACCCTCAGGAACCGTATGCAGCGAATTCCTGACTTCTATGGAGATTTTCCCAATGCTCTGCCGCGCCGCAGGTACCAGCCCGCCAAAAGGCATACCCCTTGATGGCTTCGATATGACGCAGGTGCTCGCCGGCAAACAAAAGTCACCTCGTAAGGAAATGTTCTGGCAGCGCCGCAGCAATAAAGGGGCACGGGTAGGAAACTTCAAATGGGTTGAATCGTC
>DAOUVA010000393.1 GCA_030667885.1 Phycisphaerae bacterium | reverse complement strand
TGCTCATTTTTATATGGAAACGAAGAATCCGGTCCTGTTTTAGTGCCGCAAATTTCCGGCCAATGGTGGCAGGTGGCCGGAAGTCCGATGGAGCATAAATATGCTACCGAAAAGCAGCAGCCCGTCGATTTTGCTGTATGGCAGGCGGCTGACGGCACCTGGCAGCTATGGTCCTGCATTCGCAATACTACTGCGGGCGGTAAGGGGGGGAACACACGATTCTTCTACCGCTGGGAAGGAAAGAACCTGACGGACACCGACTGGAAACCGATGGGCATTGCTATGGAAGGTGATCCTTCCTTCGGTGAAGCACCCGGCGGGCTGCAGGCGCCGCACGTAGTCAAAATCGGCAAAACCTATCATATGTTCTACGGTGACTGGATGAATATTTGCCAGGCCACGAGCAAAGACGGCAAAAAATTCAAGCGGTTGATTCGTGACAATGGCAGGACGGGGATGTTCCACGAGGGCGATGGGGAACACGCTCGCGACCCTATGATACTGAAAGTCGGCGAGAGCTACCATTGCTACTACACGGCACACTCGATGCGATCTCCGACCACAAATCATCGCGGCGTGAACTACTGCCGCATATCTACCGACCTGAAAAACTGGAGCCCCTCGAAGGTTGTTGCCGAAGGAAGCGCCTATGCCAAAGGCCCATACTGTGCCGAGTGTCCCCACGTCGTCTATCTTCCCGAATCGAAGCATTACTACCTTTTCAACACACAAAGGTACGGCCGTCGCCCGCATGTTACTGTCTTTCGCTCTGGCGACCCGCTCCGTTTTGGCATAAACGACAATAGTCTCGAAGTTACAACCCTGCCCGTGGCGGCTCCGGAAATCATCCTGCACGATGGACGGTACTACATCGCCTCACTGATGCCGAGTTTGAAAGGCATTCAGATTGCCCGATTGAAATGGATTCCCAAATCCAACTGAACAACGGCTGCTTACTCCAGGTTATTCGGTATTGAGCTTATCGAGTATCTCTTAATGTAAGCTTCAAAGCCCAGTCGGTTTCGGATATTGTTGATTTGTCCGGGAAATTCGGCATGTTAATATTGCCCGCCGAATCCGCACTCAAAACTCCTGCATCAATCCAGTTGCCGCTGCGTGGATTGAACCACAGCGCCTTGTATTTGCTTTTCGGCAATGCTCCGGCTAAGCTTGCTTTTGGGCAGTCTTTCTCGAAGTACAAAAGAAATAAATCCTTCCCGGATGTCCCCGCACAATAGGCCCATCCGATACACGATTTTTCCTTACCCGTTCTGTTTGGCTTGAGCGTGTCCACACTTGGAACAAGCTGCTGGTATCTGCTTGCCTCGGAAAGAATAAAGCTTCTTAAGTGACGCATCTGGTCGGCCGACCGCCATTTGATGACCTCCCATACAGGAGTTGGCGAGGCATCTTCAACCTCTCCGCTCCACAAACCTCCCTGCCAGCCGCCCCCTCCATATATATGTCCACCAAGGCCTCCCGACAGGACGCTGCCGTACATTGCTGAGCGGCAATATAGTGCCGACTTGTCCGTACCGCCTTCGGCATCCAGCATCCCTGCGTAATAAGGCTCCCCATTGATCCCAGGCACAGACGGCGAGGCATTGAAAATTTCCGTCAGATAGGGATACAAATCATGCGTTCGCCTGTTGCCTACCTGATGAAACGTCAGCCACTTTGCATTGTTCATATGACCGAAATTGCGAAGCGTCGAGGGATTTGAATTTGTACTCGCCAATGTCCCGAACGGCGGATGTCCGTATTTCTCGATGACCTTGTTGGCCGCTTCGTTCCATTCCTCCGGTGGTATGGTGGCCCCCGTCCAATCAAGATGAATCGGACTGAATAGACAAATGTTCGCCTGGTACCGGCTCCATATATACTTAATATAACGCGTGTACGAGCCGGGCCAATCATAATACTTCTTCCATGCCTGCCCGATGTCACGCCGCGAAACCTCGATAAACGGAACAAATCCCTGAGAATTCAAGTAGTCAATCTTCTTATCGAAATTTCGATAATACGCAGGATTAATCCGCTCCACGTCCGGGAAATATTTCTCATAACCTGGCACCTTACCGGGAAATAAAAACGCACGGTTCCCATCCTCATCGTGCATGTCCTTGGCGCTTTCTGTCCCCGCCTGCTTCCACGCTGAACGCAGCACCGTCCCGTCGGCCATCTTCAGACTTGCCGGCTTGTCGTCATTGGCCCAGTTCCCAAGTGCCGCAATCATCGCAATACAGTTGAATCCCTGCTTTTTACGATACCTCAGGTAATCTTTAATACCCGCGTCCGGACCAATAGGCCGTTCCTTATCATCGTCGTACCAGCGATACCGAAAAGTCCCGACCGGCCACCACGTATCACCTGTCAAAAAGAAAGGTGTCCCGTCCGCCCATTCGAAGGCATGTCCATTTGCGGATGCCTTGACCATTCCCCTTCGGCACGAATTATTCTCCTTCTGAACCTCGGACCACTCGACGGCCTCGAAGCTCCCGCTCTTGCCGTTAAGTCCCCGGTCTTTCTGGTTCGAACCGCTCCGCCACATCCATGTCCCTGCTGCACTCGCCAGAACGCGCACCCTGAATACATTGTCACCATCCCAGAATCCGTAGCATCTCTTCTCGAATCCCGGTCCTTTCAGGTCAACCCAGACCTCGACCTCCTTATAAGGATTTTCGTACGACTTATCGGCATTCAGGGTAATCTCCACTTTCTCCCACACATGAACCTCACCTGCAAAGCATGTACTAAAAGTTACCAATAAAAAGACCGCGGCCGCAAACAAAGTCAGTCCCCATTCTTTCATGATTTTACTGCCTGAAATGCCGTTGTTATCTCTATAATCATCCATTACTCTTTACCTCCATATTCTTTCTAAGCTGAATACCCCCTTCCTGCTTTCGCGCCTGTCGTAATAATAACATACTTGAATCAATAATCAATTCTATAGCGGGGGCGGTATTTAAATTTGCCCGAATCTGCCAAACAAGCTACAATCTCGATGTGATTAAAAGAAGAAAAACAAAGACCGTCAAAGTAGGGAGCGTAAAAATCGGCTCTTCTGCCCCTGTTGTTATCCAGTCGATGACCAAAGTGCAGACTACTGATATTGCCCGCTGCGTAAGGCAGGTAAATCAGCTTGCCCGGGCCGGCTGCCGATTAGTAAGAATCGCCGTGCCCAGAAGGGCCGACACCGCCGCTTTTGCAAAAATTGTTCAAAAAGTAGATATTCCTCTAATCGCCGACGTACACTTCAGCCCGGACAGGGCCATCGAAGCGATAGAAGCCGGGGCCGCCAAAATAAGACTGAACCCCGGCAATATAAAAAAACGAAAAGATATCCTGCGAATAATAGATGCCGCCAAAATGAACAAAGTCGCCATCCGCGCAGGTGTTAACGAAGCGAGTATCGATTCCCGAAACTCAATTCAGGACACTCGTCGGGAATCGAGTATTGGGCATCGGGTATCGAAGATGTTGAGGGAAATGAAAAAATATATTCGGCTCTTTGAAAGTCGCAGCTTTTCCCAACTGGTGTTAAGCGCAAAAAGCAGCGACACCCGCAGAACAATAGAAATTAACCGCAAACTTGCCGAAACTTTCCCCTACCCAATTCATCTTGGCCTCACTCACGCCGGTCTGCCCGAAGATGCCCGCATACCATCGGCCGTTACTCTGGGTACTCTCCTCGCCGAAGGTATTGGCGATACTCTCAGAGTTAGTATTGCCGGCGACCCGGTCGAAGAAACAAGAATTGCAAAACAGATTCTAATCTCACTTGGCCTTTATCCCCGTTCAGGCCCGGAGTTGATAGTCTGCCCGACTTGTGGCCGGGTGGAAATAGATGTAATCAAGATGGCCCGCAGAGTTGAAAAAGCCATAAGCGATATTGATAAACCGCTGCGTATTGCTGTGATGGGCTGCATCGTTAACGGCCCGGGCGAAGCCGCCGACGCCGATATCGCCCTCTGTGCCGCAAAGAACAAAGCCTACATCTATTGCAAAGGCCGAAGGGTCTCAATAGTGCCCGAATCCAAAGCCATACCGGCGCTGTTGGAAGAGCTGCGAAAACTATAACACTATGTGCACACCCGACAAACCACAAATATCACGATTTGTCACAGAGCCTTTGAAAGCAACAATCAAAGTATTTTGTGTCGTTGTCATTTTCAGTATAGCCTTTGCATATATAGAAGCCGCAGTGGTTGTTTATTTGCGGCAAATCTTTCACCCCGACGGCTTTACCTTTCCGCTGACAACATTCGGCTACGACCCGCTCTGGAAGAAATTACTTTTAACTGAAATCGGCAGGGAAGCTGCTACGATAGTCTTAATCTTTACCGGCTCCTGGCTCTTCGGTAAAAACCGCCGACAGCGTTTCGCTTATTTTATGGTCATATTCGCAGTCTGGGACATCTTCTATTACGTCTGGCTCAAAGTTCTCCTCGACTGGCCCGCTTCAATTATGGACTGGGACATACTCTTTTTAATACCGACCACCTGGGCCTCAGCCGTCCTTTACCCCGTCCTTGTCTCAATCACATTGCTCGTATTTGCCGCAGTAATACTCTATAGAGATGCTCACGGGAGAACCATCAGAGTAATTCTGGCCGATTGGCTGGTCTTTATAATTGCAGGGATTATTGTAGTGGTCTCTTTCTGCACACCCGGCCCACATGTCAGAGATCCCGATTTCGAATCATACTTCTATTGGCCGCTGTTCGCCGCCGGGCTTGTATTGGCTGTTGGGATGTTTATAAAATGTCTTTTGAAATCTAAACCGGG
>DAOUVA010000225.1 GCA_030667885.1 Phycisphaerae bacterium | reverse complement strand
TGCCTGATAATGGTTAATAAATGTTACTACCTGATTTCAGTAATACAGGTTACACTAAAGATGGTGTAAAACAATGCAGGTAATTTTTGTTTCAAAAACCGCAGTCAAGGAGTGAGAAAAATGAACAAATCTTTGAGAACCATCTTTGTCTTTGTCGTCATTTTGGTGACTTTAACAGTAACCGCCTCGGATTTAACAGCCGCCGGCACGCATAAGGTCATACCGCTCTGGGTCGATGGTGCGCCAGGGGCCAAAGGCGGCGATGACGGTGACAAGCCAGCACTTACGATTTATCTGCCCGCAAAAGAAAAAGCAACCGGAGCCGCTGTGGTTATTTGTCCCGGCGGCGGTTATGGGCACCTGGCTATGGACCATGAGGGGCATCAAATCGCTCAATGGCTCAATTCGTTTGGCGTCGCCGGTTTTATTCTTCAGTACCGCCATAGTAGAAGCGGTGCTGGTTATGGTCATCCGGCGCCGCTGCAAGACGCTCAGCGAGCGGTAAGAACGGTTCGCAGTCGGGCTAAAGAGTGGAACGTTGACCCAGCTCGGATTGGAATTCTCGGTTTTTCTGCGGGGGGGCATCTGGCGTCGAGCGCCGGTACACATTTCCAGAATCGCTACAGCGACGCAAAGGACTCAATCGATAAAGTCAGTTGCAGGCCGGATTTTATGATACTGATTTATCCGGTCATATCGTTTACCGAATGGTGCACTCACAAGGGTTCCAGAAGGAATCTGTTAGGTGACAATCCCGAGAGCCAGCTTGTTGAAAATCTGTCTAACGAAAGGCAGGTTACGCCAGAGACGCCGCCCACTTTTTTGGTGCACGGCAATAATGATAAGGGTGTACCGCCGGAGAACAGTATCTTTTTTTATCTTGCTTTGCGAAAGGCAAAAGTCCCGACTGAAATGCATATCTACGAAAATGGAAAACATGGATTTGGACTTGGTCAGCAAGGCAGCGCCGTATCAAGCTGGCCGCTTCGCTGTAACGAGTGGATGCAGGGACGCGGACTGTTAGATAAGAAGAAATAGTACTCAGCGAAAATAGTTTTGGCGCTTTTGGGCTTTCACCTGCATCTAATCAGGAGTCGGATTGATTGGTTGTTGTTTGTGTAAATTCCGAGGGCTGTATGTCCAAATCATCTTCTTTTTGCTGATGTTCTGAGGAGATTGATTTGATTTCGATGGGAGGCTGGTTTTGGTTTTCGTCGGTCTCGGCCTGGCATTTTCCGACTGGATGCTTAAAAGACACACAGTAATATAAATATCGTTTTCAAGCCCCTGCTGGTATCTCGCTTTTTCCTCTCATGCCACCTCAACTGACTTTAGTTCGGCATTTTCCTGTCGCAACTTTTCATTGATAGTAGTTAATTCGGTGAGTTCCTGCTGCAGCTTTTTATTATCGGCATTTGATTTTTCGTTTTCCTGTCGCTGCTTTACGTTGATGACTGTTAAATCGGTGAGCTTTTGATTAAGCTTCTGTTCAGAACGTCTGTACTTGCTAAACACCCAGAATAAAAGTGCTTCCGATATTATTAAAGCAAGCACAGCTAATGCTGTTAATAATACCTCTGTTTTAGAGCCAATGCCAAACGGAGTTCCGGCAGCTTTCCATTTCTCAGTGGCTGACAGAGCTAAAGAGATAGTGTGTAGTCCTTCAACAGCCATTCTTTCTATTATCATATTGCACCCTTTCAATTCTATTATTTATGTGGCAGGGCTTATCAAGTTGGATTGTGAATGTATCTGGATATTCTGCCGTCTTGCTCCTATAATATAGACAATTATATCCGTCCTGCTGATAATGCCGGCCACTTTTCCATGTCTCTATACTACCGGCACCCTTACTGAATTAGTTATCAACTTTTGCAAGAAAATAAACTTAACGGTATGTATCGGAATAATGAGGTAGCAACATTATCCTTTTCCTAATCAAATATTAGGATTTTCGGATGTTGTTTGTGTAAATTCCGAGGGCTGTTCGTCCAAATCGCCTTGTTGCTGCTGATCCGGTGAGATTGATTTGATTTCGATGGGAGGTTGGTTTTGGTTTTCATCGGCCTCGGCAGGCTGTGTGTCCGGTTGTTCTGCTTGTGAATCAGGTTCCGGTGATGCGGTTGATGGGGTCGTGGGCTGGCCCTGAATTTCATCGAAAGCAACAGTTTGTAATGTTTCTGCGGGTGCCGATGGATAGCATTGGGCGTGTATGAGTTCAGCTACTTTTCTGTAGTCTTCGGCGCCGTGGCAATTTTCCTCGTATTCGAAAATTGTTTTACCGTAACTCGGCGCCTCTGCAAGCTTGATATTTCTTCTGATATGAACCGGCAGGATGTGGGCTTCGGACCAGGGACAGTCGGTGCCTTGTGCGTTTTTGAGGAATTGTTCGATGTCGTCCTTGACCTCATTTGTAAGGGAGGCCCTTCCATCGAACATACAGAGCAGTACCCATTTTACTGTCAGATTAGGATTAATTCTTTTGTTTACAAGCTCCACGGTCTGGAGCAGTTTTCCGAATCCCCGCAGTGCCAAAAAATGCGGCTGGAGCGGGATGAGGACATCATCTGAGGCGGCCATGGCATTTAGCGTAAGCAGTCCGAGTGAAGGAGAGCAGTCGATAAGACAATAATCGAATTTATCCCGGCTTTGCAGCATGGCTTCTCGCAGGATGGTTTCTCTTCCGACTACGCTTACCAGCTCGCTTTCGGCGCCCACGAGGTTAATGTTCGCCGGCAGCAGCCAAAGATTCGGCCTCATGAGCATAATTTGCTGTTCAAATTCAGCCGATTGTGTAAGGACCTTGTAAGAGCCGGACTCAATGATTTGCGGTTCGAGGCCGAGGTGGATCGTCAGGTGTGCCTGAGGGTCGAAGTCGAGAACGACCACCCTGGAGCCTGAGGCGGCAAGGGCTGCTGCGATGTTGACCACTGACGTGGTTTTTCCCACTCCCCCTTTCTGATTTAATACTGCAATGGTTCTCATCGTTCGTCTGCCGTTATCCGAATGAAACGTTATTTGATTTATGGGTCACATTTTTTTCAAGATGGCATCGAGCACGCCGTTAACAAAGCCCGGAGATTTATCGGTACTAAACTTTTTGGCAAGCTCAATGGCCTCGTTTATTACAACTTTAGGCGGGATATCAGGACAGAATTTAAACTGATAAACCGACAGTCTTAAAATACTTTTGTCAACAGGGGAGAGTCTCGAAAATTGCCACTTTATTGTCGATTCAATTATCGGCTCGTCGCACTGTTGAAGATTTTCCCAGGTCCCTTTAATCCATTCCGATGCGAGTTCTCGTACAAAATCGTCTTCATCTGTTTCTGCGAAGAATTTGCCTAAATACTTAAATATGTCCGGGCCCTGCACGTCGAGTTGATATAACACCTGCATTGTCAGTTCTCTGGCCCTTGTTCTTCTATCCATATTAATAGTTCGCAGTTTAGGAACTACGAGTCCATAACTACAAACCGTCTATATCTGTTCCATGACATTGGCCATTTCCATAGCTGTTAATGCTGCATCCGCACCGGCGTTGCCCCTCTTTGTCCCGGCCCTTTCGACTGCCTGTTCGAGTGTATCACAGGTCAGGACACCAAAAACGGCCGGTGTTGGGCAGTCGTAGTTGATTTGTCCGATACCGCGCACTACCTGCTGACAGACATAATCATAATGTGCGGTTTGGCCTCGTATGACTGCGCCGAGGCAGATTACCGCAACGTATTTACCACTACCCGCGAGCTTTTTGGCGGCCTGAGTAATTTCACATGAGCCAGGCACCCAGACCACGGATATCTGTTTGTCATCGGCACCATGGCGCTGGAGACCGTCTATGGCACCGCCGAGCAGTTTCGAGGTTATGAACTCGTTGAACCTGCTGATAACAATAGCGTAATTGCCCTTGCCTGCTTTTACATGGCCTTTTATTTCTTTAATCATAATTTCGCATCTCCAAATTATATCTGTGGTACGTCCGACGACTGACGCATAGCTGCAACCCACCTTTCAACCATTTATTATAAGACTCTTTCCGGCCAGTTTCCAGAAAAACAAGCTGGCACCTCAATAGTTCCAGTTCGCATCTTATTGGCCTCAGAGGCTAAACTATTCGATTATAAGGATTTATAAGACAAATTTCCAGCAAAATTTTACTTCAGGCAAAAAGCTCTTAAGCCGACAAAAAACCGCTAACCTAAGGGTATTTTGTGGGCGATAACCACGCTGTATGGACCCTTGGCTATATAAGGATAGATAGGATAAGGTGCGATTATGCATTTTGATAGTATGGAATACGGCTCCTATGGTAAAGCCGAGCGAAAGGCTCGGAAGGCTTTTGAGCTTTACGAAGACGGCAGAATGAATCAGGCCCTCGATGAGCTTGAGACCGCGATTGAGATAAATCCTTCCAACGGTTCCTGGCATTTCAACAAGGCGCTGACGCTGGATTCTATGAATCGGTTCGAGGACGCGATAGACGAATATGAAATCGCCCTGCAGTTGAATCCCGACGATTTGGAGATACTAAATTCACTGGCAGTCGATTATACCCGTACTTGCAGATATGATCAGGCCATTGAAACTTTTGAGCATATCCAGGAAATTGATCCCGAGTTCGAGCCGGGCTATTGCAACCGGATAATAACATATACGGAAATGGGCCTGCATGATTTAGCCGAGCAGATGTTTTACCTGGCCCAGCAGATAAAACCGCATTGTGCGTTGTGCTATTATAATATCGGCAACAGTCTTTTTGTTCGCGGACATTATAAAAAAGCTATCCACTGCTGGCTGCAAACTTCTGAGCTTGAGCCGACTCATCCCCAAATAAACTACCGAATTGCGCAGGCTTACTTTTCGGATGGTGATATTGAATGCTGCCGGGAGCATTTCCTGGCTGAACTTCGTTTAAACCCGGGCGATATCGATGCTATTTTCGATTTCGGATTGTTCCTGCTCGAGACCGGGGATATCGAATCGGCAAAGGAAAAGTTTAATAGAATTCTTGAGCTTGACCCGGATTTTGCGGCCGCTTTGTTTTATCTCGGAGAGATTGCTTTTAGCTGCCGTGATTTTAGAAGGGCGGTGACACTATTCAGTCAGGCACTTCAAAAAGACAATACTCTTGCAGGGCCGTGCTACAGGCTGGCACAGTATGCTTTGATGAAGGAGCAGGACTTAAAGACAAGAGCTTATCTGGTTTCGGAGTTGGAAACCTGTCCGGAGGATGCGGATACTTTGGTTTCTATTGGGTCGATGTTTTTGAGTATTGGCGAGGCTGATTATGCTATGCATTGTCTGCTGCGGGCCGTTGAAATCGATTGTGCAAACGCGGATGCCTACTATTACCTTGGCAATGCACGGGCGATGAAAAAAGATTTTCATGATGCTGCGGAATTTTTTGTTCACGCCCTCGATATAAGAGGTAATCATATTCCCACCTTAAGGGATTCGACGCTTGTTTATCTGGCAATGGGTAAATTAGAGGAAGCTGCGAGAAACATTCATAAGGCGCGTTTATTATCGCCTGACGACCCGGAGCTAAAAGAGCTTGGCCGGCAAGTATTTGCGGCGCGGATAAAACAGCGGGTAGCGGATGTTTTTTATCGATTCAGTTTTCGGCCCGTCTCCAAAAAATTCCTTCATTAGGTTTTTTCGCGCTCATTATTCTAACCTTCATTCCCAAAAGCCGCTATAGCTGTTATTGTCTAAATTCTTATTGAAGCACTTGTTTGTCCGGAAAAGTCAATCTCTTTGCCGCCAATAGTCATTTTGATGATTGTGAATGTAACCGTACTGCCTTGTTCAGCCCACTCTGTCCTTAAGTTGATTACGCCATTTGCATCTGTTACGCTGGAAAATGGGACAGTTCCACCATAACCTCCGCTCCAGGTTCCCTCTACGGTCGCTCCGGCGATAGGCAATCCCGACGAGTCATTCTGTGTAACTGTAAGCTCTGCATATGCTGTGTACCAAGTCCGGAATTCATCGTTCTTCCACAGGCGGATATTGGCCTTTATGGGCGGGGGATTAAGGTGGATGTAGTTCGTCTTGGTTTCAGTGTCCGTACCGCCCAAACCTGTTACACTTAAACTGACCGTGAAATCACCGGTATCCTTGAATGTGTACGTATGAATCGGATTCTGTTCCGTTGACGTCGTTCCATCGCCGAAGTCCCACAACCAGCTGGAGACATTTCCTGTGGACGTGTCTGTGAATTGCACAGCAAGAGGGCCGTCGCCGTTTTTTGGTGTTGCCGTAAAGTTCGCAACGGGAGCCGGTGGCGTCACTTGTATATTACCTTCCATCGTTTTGGTGTTTGAGCCGCCCGGGCCGGTCACAGTTAAGCTTACTGTGTAAGAACCGGCTTTCTGGTACGTATGGGATGGATTCTGCTCGTTTGATGTTGTTCCATCGCCGAAGTTCCACTGCCGGCTGGTGATGTTCCCTGTGGAAGTGTCGGTGAATTTAACAACTAGAGGGCTTTTACCGTTTCTTGGTATTGCCGTAAAGTTCGCAACGGGAGCCGGAGGCGTCGCTTGTATAGAACCTTCCATCGTTTTGGTATCTGAACCGCCCGGGCCGGTTACAGTTAAGCTTACTGTGTAAGAACCGATTTTCTGGTACGTATGAGACGGACTCCGCTCCGTTGACGTTGTTCCATCGCCGAAGTTCCACAGCCGGCTGGTGATGTTCCCTGTGGAAGTGTCGGTGAACTGTATAACCAAGGGGCTGTTGCCGCTTCTTGGTATTGCCGTAAAGTTCGCAACCGGAGCCGGTGGCGTCACTTGTATAAAACCTCCCATCGTTTTGGTGTTTGAACCACCCGGGCCGGTTACAGTTAAGCTTACTGTGTAAGAACCGGCTTTCTGGTACGTATGGGATGGACTCCGCTCCATTGACGTTGTTCCGTCGCCGAAGTTCCACAGCCGGCTGGAGATATTCCCTGTGGATGTGCCGGTGAACTGCACAGCCAGAGGGCTGTTGCCACTTCTTGGTGTTGCCGTAAAGTTCGCAACGGGAGCCGGTGGCGTCACTTGTATATAACCTTCCATCTTTTTGGTGTTTGAACCTCCCGGGCCGGTTACAGTTAAGCTT
>DAOUVA010000178.1 GCA_030667885.1 Phycisphaerae bacterium | reverse complement strand
GACGATATGGAGAGCTACAATGACATTAATGAAGGTGAGCCCGGAAGCAACAGGATATATCTTGCCTGGGCGGACGGATTTGGCGACCAGACAAACGGCTCTGTCGTTGGTAATGCTAATGCTCCATTTGCCGAGCAGACTATTGTTCACAGTGGTTTGCAGTCAATGCCGATGTCTTATGACAATGCCGTTGGAAAATCCGAAGCGACCTTAACGTTGACTTCCAATCGTGACTGGACCGTGAACGGTGTCAACACACTGACGATTTGGTTCAGAGGCAGCGCGGGTAACGCTGCTGAGAATTTGTACGTTGCTCTCAACGGCAGCGCTGTGGTCAATAATGACAATCCTGATGCGGCAACGAAAATTTCCTGGACTGAATGGAATATCGACCTGACGCGCTTTGCCGACCAGGGTGTGAACCTTTCCAATGTCAATTCGATTACTCTTGGCCTTAGCTCGGTTACCAGCGGGACAGGAATGATGTACTTCGATGATATCCGGCTATATCCGGCTGCACCATAAATGACAAATTAATTTTTTTAAGGAGGATTATTATGTCGAAAGTATTGATTTATTTGGTTTCGTCCCTTCAAGTAAACAGTAACAAGAAAGGAGCGATTAAGATGTTAAGACACAAAATTTTCGATAAGCAATTCTCTATTATTGCGATAGCTCTTGCAATTATCATGTTTGTAGGAACAGAATCTGCTTTCACTGCCCAGGAGTTAAAAGTTGGCTTCATCCCGGGCAGAGGAACTGATGCCGCTCTTGAAGATACAGCCTTTGAGCTGGCCGAAATTGAATATGAAAAGATCGAAACAGGCGACTACACTTTGGAACGGCTCATGGAGTTCGACGTAATCGGTGTTGGCGTAACTGCCTACGATGGTAATGAAGATCTAAAGGCGAACTTTGACCTTCTCAAAGTATATGTCGAAAATGGCGGGTATCTGGTCATCATTGATTTTCAGCAGGATTCCACTTGGAATCAAAATTTCCTGCCGCATCCGATCACCCTTTTCGATGATGATCTGGACGACGGTGGCGGCGTTGTATTAGCTGAACACAACATTTTCAATACACCGAACGAAATCACCGAAGAGCACTTTGCTGCCGGAATTTGGGGAGCGGGAGATTTCATGGCTGACGGCCCCCAGGCAGCCGATTCACCATGGGAACCCCTTGTTACCGAACAACAGAATAACTGGCCTATTGTTGTCGGAGCCCCGGCCGGAAAAGGATATGTTGTTTTTAGCTCGTTGCAGATTCTTCAGTCACTGGGGAATTTGGGTAATAACGAAGTTGTTGAAGTCTTGCAGAACTTCCTGTTCTGGCGAGGCCCCCGTGGCTCGAACGTAAAGGCCTCTAATCCCGGCCCAAAGAATGGAGCCCTGTATCCTGATACATGGGTGAGCCTTTCCTGGTGGCCGGGACCTTATGCAGTCTCGCACGATGTGTACATCAGCGATAATTTCGACGATGTGAATGATGGTGCCGAAGGCACGTTCGTGGTCAACCAGACCGAAACATTTCTTGTCGTCGGCTTCCCGGGATTTGCTTATCCGGACGGTCTTGTCCCCGGTACGACATACTATTGGCGGATTGATGAGGTAAATGACACTGAGCCGAACAGTCCCTGGAAAGGTAACGTTTGGAACTTTTCGATTCCCCCCAAAACCGCCTATGCACCAATCCCGGCTGATGGTGCCGCCTCTGTAGTTTTGGATGTAGAGCTTACATGGACGCCTGGTTTCGGTTCCAAACTCCACACCGTATATTTCGGCAATAATTTTGACGAAGTGAATAATGCCGCTGGCGGTCTTCCTCTGGGAGTTACGGAATATAATCCCGGCCCGCTTACATTGGCCAGGACATACTACTGGCGGGTTGATGAATTCGATGTCGTCGAAACGCATAAAGGACAGGTCTGGTCCTTTACAACCGAAGGCGGTGCCGCAGATCCAGATCCTGCTAACGGCGCCGTGGATATAACACAGACACCTGTTCTTACCTGGGTGCCGGGAGTTTTTGCCGATACACATGAGATTTATTTCGGCGCAGATGAAGCCTCTCTGGAGCTTAAAGGCAGTGGAAACCTTGGCGCCGAGAGCTATGAACCCGGACAGCTTGAGTGGGATACTACCTACTACTGGCGTATCGATGAGGCCAACAACGCCAACGTTGACAGTCCCTGGACAGGCCCTCTCTGGAGCTTTACCACAGCCAACTTCCTGATTATAGACGATATGGAGAGCTATAATGACATTAATGAAGGTGAGCCGGGGAGCAACAGGATATATCTGACCTGGGTGGACGGCTATGACAATCCGGCCACAAATGGCTCAGTCGTTGGTAATGCTAATGCTCCGTTTGCCGAGCAGACTATCGTCCATAGCGGCAATCAGTCGATACCGATGGCCTATGATAATGCTGTTGGGAAATCCGAGGCGACTCTGACGTTGACTTCCAATCGTGACTGGACAGTCAATGGTGTCAATACTCTGACAATTTGGTTCAGAGGTGATTCAGTTAACGCTGCTGAGACTTTGTACGTAGCGCTCAACGGCAACGCCAAAGTCAATAATGATGATCCTGATGCAGCAACGATGACGAGCTGGACGGCATGGAATATCGACATGCAGGCCTTCGCCGACCAAGGCGTGAATCTTGCTAATGTCAATTCGATTACTCTTGGCCTTAGCTCGGTTACCGGTGGGACAGGTATTATGTACTTTGATGATATCCGGCTATATCCGCCTGCACCGTAAGCAGAGTCTTGGCTGTTAAGCAAAAGTATGTAGTAGAATTGTAAATTCGGGGCCTATACCGAGTCACTCAGTATAGGCCCTTTTTTCATTGGAACACCCCGGCTCAGCGGTTTTGGTTAAGGCAAACGTGTGCCGGTATCGCAACTGGTTCGGCGCGCAAAACGGGGAGATATTTCTGGGCCATTGCAAAGCCCCCGAAGAACAACAAGGCGTAGATCGCATCGCCGGCAAGTGAGTTCCTGAAGAACGGGATTGCTGCGACATAGCAACCGGCCAGTCCCGCCAGGGTCTTCGGATATAAATTACTAACCAACCATACTCCGAAGTTGGTAACAATGAAAAACAGGATTGAGCCGGTCAAAGCCGCCCCGGCCACCATAAGCGGAGTAAGCCTGCGCCGAACCAGAAAACCTAAGCAAACAGTTATCACAAAACTTGCGTAAACAAAGGGCATGAAGCCGTGAAACCAGCCGAAGTCATAAACAAACAAACCCAGCGCAAGATCACTCAGGTACATCGCCGCCAGTGGTACCAGAAAGGCCGTCTTCTTGTTAGCGAAGTACGCACCTCCAAAAAGTGCCATAGCTGCTATCGGGGTCATGTTCGGTGGATGGGGTACCAGCCGCATTGCGGCAGCAGAAAGTGTGATTCCTAAAATAACAAAAAAACGTTTGTTCAACATCTCTATTCTCCTTTCGTTACATTTGTGGTCACTGTCTCAAGCTCGTTTTTTGACTCGTTGATCTATGGGGAGCAGGTCTGCGAAGTACCTGACATCACGCAGAACCACCTCGCCAACGCTGAAGCCGACAGGCCTTTGGAAGATTGGCCCATCATAGACGTATGAATGGAACTCGCCGTTCTCGCCACACGGATCAACTCCATCGGGCAGATCACGGATTAAATCTGCATCGATCGGCCGTCCGGCGAACTCCCTGCCAAGCTTCTCACTGTCAACACACGTCAGATACGCCTTGAAGCCAAGGGCAATGAACGTCCGGACAATCTCAGTCGTATCTCGGCGCCAAATCGGGAAAATTCCTTTCATTCCAACTTTTGCCAGATTGCGCCGGCGATAATCCCGCAGGTCCTGCAAGAAGACGTCTCCGAAGGCAACGGTCAGCACGTCATTATTCTTGTATTCAAGCATTGCTTTCTTCATCACGGCTTCATAGTCTTCGAGGCTGCAATTGGCTTGATGCAGATACAGTTTGTGCAGGGGTATGCCGAGCGCTGCGGCCTGTTGTTCCAACAACTCCAGGCGAACGCCGTGGTGACTGATGCGCTCGTACTGTTTGGATACCGTCGTTAGCAGAGACACAATCTCATACCGATCGCTTTGGAGCAACGCATGGAGTGCCATTGCGCTATCTTTGCCTCCACTCCATGAGAGTACGACTTTGTCCTTCATAGCCTTGAATCTCTATTTCAAATCGTATTCGCTGTTATCTATCGGGTCGAACCATCCCAGCTTCATATCAACCGAATCGATGCCATAGGCATTCCTGTTCTCAAACTCTGCCAAACGGCGCCGGTCAATATGGCCATCGGCCCAGCCTATATTTGCCAGAGTCCCGTGGCGGAAATGAATAGACGGTGACATGTAAAATTCCGTTACGGGCAGGCCGTTACGAACGGTAAAAGGCGGCTCGACAAATGAATATTCGATTAAGTATTGCCGGTCATTCGCTATTGCCGTGTCCGCGAACATCAACGTCCGGCCCGGCGAGGCGACCTCCGACATACGCGTCGTCGAAGCATAGGAATCTTTCCAGGTCTCTATGCTGTTTAGGCCATTCTGCCAGAGGCGGCTGCCGATGTACGTCATGTTATAACCGTAACCGCCAGAGCCCTGCTCGAAGTTCGTACTCCAATCCTGTCCCTTTACAAAGTCAGCTTTTGCGGGACATTCTTTCACCCGGCCATCGGCCAGGTATCCTGCCAAAGGCCCTCTGAGGGGATTGAACGGATCATCGAGAGTCTCTCGCATTCCATGCCAGCGATGCAATCCGGAGTTGTCCCACAGGTCGCTTGCAGCCGGTACGTAAGCACCATCGTTCTCGGTGGCGTAGCCGATGCCGGCGAGCAGGAGCTGGCGAAGGTTCGACTTGCACGCCAGGGCGCGACCTCGGGAGCGCGCGGCAGCTAACGCCGGCATCAGTATAGCCATCAGCATTGCAATGACCGAAATTACTACCAGTAACTCAGTCAAGGTAAAGGCTTTTTCTCTTTTGTAACACATAAAACCGAATCAACAATTCTTTCAATAACGCCACTGTTCTGTTTTGAGCCACTGGTCAAGGAAGGCAGCCACGTCGGAAATGTCGATGACTAAGTCTTTAGGCTCTGCCAAATCACATCTGGCTATCCACTGCGGCCCGCCAAAGTGACTGTCCATCGCCGAGATAAGCAGCTCCAAATCAGATACGTCAACTATACCGTTAAGATCGATGTCGGCACTGAAGTTTTGTTCTCTCAGAACACCTACCGCTTCTAAATCCAGGCCGCTTGAACCAAATGTAAGCCAGGCATCGTAAATCGGATGATTGTTCTGATAGAAATCCCAGGCGGGCGAGGTGCCGGGGTCTATTTTCAATATAGCTTCATCGTTAAAATCACCGCTGCCGGGTATATCAACGATTCGCACGTATCTTATATCGTTCACATCGACAAGGCCTGATACGACCTTCGGGTCTTCGGTAATTTCCTGCAAATCGAAAGGCGTGCCGGTACAAATGCCATAAGCATTGGGATGCTTGCCGGCCAGATTATAAATGTTGCTAATCTCAATAGTGCCAAATACGCCAACAGGTTCGGGTACCAGAGAGACTGCTGGAAATCTGACAAAATCATTGCCGTTGGAAGATACTTCCACATATCCCAACTCGGCCAACATCTGCCCCGCAATCGAACCAGTACCCAAGTTTACATTGGAAGCAAAGCCGTTCTCGAAAACGACGAAGTCATAGCCGTTGCCCTGACGAATCGGTTCGTCGAAATACAGAGTAATCTGACCGGGAGCCATACCCTGGCCTATTTGCTCGGAGGTCAAATCACCCAGGCTGACAATGTCAAGATTATCTCCCGTAGCCGGTCCCAGTGCCCTGGTCGAATCGGTCCATTGCGGATCCAGTCCGGAGGCGGGTTGATAGCTTACTACTTCTGTGGCCCAACCGCGAAATATCGGATTTATTATCGCGTTAGGGTCCTGCGGGTCGGCATGATGCCAATCGTTGTCGGGATTTATATATCCGTTTACTCCCGCTTCGGCATATGGGCGGTCATATACAGAGCCTGACCGGCCCATGAGTGTATCTATCGCAAAGTAAGCGGGAGTATTCATACCCCAGTCGCCGACGTCGCTGGAACTCAAGGCGAACTCAAGACTCATAACCTCCCCCAATGAAGTCAAATCAACGTGCTGCCACGTATCGAGGATGTAATCATCTGCATTGTCGGCAAAACGATAATCGGCCAAATAGAATTCGACCGTGCCGGTCACTGCGCCGTCAACGTCTTTGCCGGTAATGGTCAGCATGAACCAGTCCGGGTCGCTGCCGCTTTCACCGCCGAACTTTTTAGAGAAGGCATCGCCATGAAGCATTGTGTAATATGCATAATTTGTGTTAGTTGCGTATAGGCCGTCAACAATTCCCGGCTCGCTTAGCGTCACTGTGGGCGGTGAGACCCAGCCGATATAAGCGACGGCATAATTTGCCGAACCTCCCTGACCTGCCCCAGCGACAACGTTATACTGGCCCGCCAGAGCCGTTGCTGTCGTATCGGTGATGTTCGAATAAGAAAAGCCGTCCCAGGAACTCCAGTCGGGATTATAGTTATTGCCAAAGTGCACGCCGGCGCTGGTAAAGCCGCCCGATCCGTCTGAGCCGTTCCAGTAGGATTCAACCGGCAGGTCCAAATCCTCTAAAGTCGCTATATCAGCATTCGCGGTACTTACTATCGCCAAAATAAAAATTAAACAAACCGTATTCCAAAATTTCATCATTCTTCCCGAAGCCATATTTTCATCTCCTCTAATTCCAAAAATTGCCGTTTGTTCTTCAAAAACATTCCTCTTCATCTCTTTTGCTTACCTTCCTTTCTTTTGGTTTGCCCTTGTCGCGAGGGCGCCTAATAAAAAAACCGCCGTCCCCACGAAAGGAACGGCGGTTTATTATTACAGCTCAAACCGAATACCAGCCAACAACATCAGACCGGTTTTCTGCACTTAAGTTCCTGCTCGCGAGAACATCAGGATCGCCGTTTCAGAATCCCGCACTAACCAACTGAGCTTAAGCTCACTTCTAATCAGTACCGGGCGAAACAGGCTACCCTACGAGTGTGCAACCAACTACAGGCAGGTTTTCTGACTTGCGTCTTACCTCGAGGCTCCTTCCCATCCAGTATTGATTTTCAATAATGGACAGTGGATAAAAATGCCCCTCGGATTTCCGATATCTATCGGAACAGGCGCTACACAGCGGCGCGACCGTCACGGATTCTAACCGTGTTCCCGTTTGACTATCCCAAAGCACAGCTTCAGGACCTGCTGTCGGATTATATTATTTTCAAAGAACGAAAGAATGCTATCACACCATCCGGCAATGTCAAACAAAAATAATATTTTTATCGTTTCAGATAAAGAATGATGCCGGCCAGAATCAAAATAACAACAATGCAGACAGAAATAGAAATTATAAATACCCAGACAAAGCGTTTATTCTGCCTGGATACGATGTATTTGAGGTATCTGTCGCTCGTGGAGAATGTACGGCTCATCTGCATGATACTGTCGGTCTGGCTGAGCGTGCTCTGGTTAAGTTTGTCCAGAGTCTGATTGAATTTATTATAGCTCTCAGTCATCTGGACATCCGTATCGGCCGCGGCGGCAAGCTGATGGTCGATACCAACCAGAGCATCGGTCTGCTTGGCCGTTTCGTTAGGGATTTTTTCAACAGCATCCAAAAACTGATGGTTCTTGGCCGCGGCGGATTTCAACTGCTCGATAAGCTGCTCTGTTAAATGTTTTTGACTTTCCACGACGGAAGGAAAACTCTCAACCAGCTTAGGTAGCTGTTCGATTCGGCCTATCAATTCTTCATGCTGGGTAACCTGACGGCCCAAATGCTCGTTAATTTCTCCTAATTGCTCGGCAAGCTTACCAAAACCCTGCTGCAGTTTTTCGATTGATTCATTTTTGTCTATCTGCGGAACCGCTTGAACGACAACATTATCACCCTGCTGAGCGGGCGGGCTGCCTTGAACATCAGCCGCCTTGGTGGTTTCCGTATCCTGACTAATCAGACCTTCATCATCTACTTCCGGCCGAGAATTCCCGGAGCTAAATAATTTGCGAGACCG
>DAOUVA010000470.1 GCA_030667885.1 Phycisphaerae bacterium | reverse complement strand
TTGTCTATAGCACTCCAAGGCGAGGGCACCAAACCAGCTGGCGCAGTTGGGGCGGCATCCAGACCGAACAGGATGCAAGGAAGGAAGTCGCTAAGATTAAAAGCGAGCTTAGTGAGCTTAGAGCTAAAGCAGATTTCCCGGTAGATTTCCAGCCCATCAGCCAGATAAAAGGTAAAGGCGATTTAGCATCAGTAAATGATTTGGATAAGGCCGATGTGATTATCATTTATGCCGCAGGCGGAGGGATGGACACTTTCGATGAACTCGCAAAAACTGGCAAAGACATTATCTTATTCTGCCGTCATAAGTCGGGGCCCGTCTATTTGTGGTATGAGATAATCAGCCCCCGCTACCTTCGCCAGCATACCGATTCACTTGCCGTTAAGGGCATAGATGACGGCGATGTTGTGATTGACAGCATGGATGAGATTATGTGGCGGCTGCGGGCACTTTGCGGCCTTCGTAACACAAAGGGCACGAAAATATTAGCTATCGGCGGCCCCGGGGCATGGGCACAGCCGAGCGATATCCGGGCTCAGATGTTTAAGGATATCAAGAAAAAGTGGAACTTCGACATTCAGACATTTTCTTATAAAGAACTCGGCAAATTAATTAAAGAAGCAAAAGCAGATAAAAATGCCGTTGATCGTGCACGTAAACGGGCTGGGAGGTATCTGAGGTCGGCAGGCACTACACTGGAGACTGATCGTAAGTTTGTTGACAACGGCTTCCTTTTAGAGCAGGTCTTCCGGGGGATAATGAAAAAGGCTGATTGCAGCGCGCTTACTATCAATGGTTGTATGGGTACGATTATGCCGCTCGCAGAGACCTCAGCATGCCTGACGTTGAGCTTATTGAACGACGCCGGATATCAAATATACTGCGAGTCGGATTTTGTTGTTATACCATCGGGAGTCTTAATGGCAGGCATTTCGGGCAAACCGGTGTTTCTAAATGATCCGACTTATCCGCATGATGGATTAATTACACTTGCTCACTGCACGGCTCCACGCCGGATGGACGGCAAAAAACGCGAACCGGCAAGGATAATGACTCACTTTGAGTCGGACTATGGCGCAGCGCCAAAGGTGGAAATGCCCAAGGGTCAGGTATTAACCAATATCGCACCCGATTTCCTCGTCAAGAGATGGGTTGGTCTTGTTGGGAAGGTTGTTGACTCACCATTTATGGATGTCTGTCGTTCGCAAATTGATATCAGCTTTTCCTGTGATAGTCAAAAATTAGCTGAGCGGATGCCCGGATTCCACTGGATGACATGCTATGGTGATTACATGCGTGAGCTTGGATACGCTCTTAAAAAAGTCGGAATAGAGTGGGAGAATCTTACGGCTTAAAGCTTTAGACCGGCGATTTGCAGTTTACGATAATAGAAATATAGAGCAGTTGTTAAGAGGAGTTAAAACGATATGAAAAGGCATGGTTTAACAATAAGGTCTTTTTTTTGCTGCATTTTAGTTTCAGTATTTTTATGCCAATGTGCCCAGGCTCTTACGATATATGTTTCCACCCAGGGTAATGACAAGTGGTCGGGGCGGCGGGAAAAACCGAACAGAAATCGCACGAACGGGCCGGTGGCTTCTTTAGCTGGCGCTCGGGACAAGATTAGACGCTTGAAATCGAGAGGCACAATCACAGAGCCTGTGCAGGTCATCGTTACCGATGGAACTTACACCCTGAGCGAACCTTTCATATTAACACCCCAGGACAGCGGGACAAAAGAATTTCCCATCAGCTACGAAGCAGCCGATGGCGCCAGACCGGTATTCACCGGAGGGCGGGTAATTACAGGTTTCAAGCGAGGGCAAAACGGCATTTGGCAAACTCATATACCCCAGGTTGCAAACGGTACTTGGTATTTCGAGCAGTTGTTCGTAAACGGCCTTCGTGCTGTGCGTGCCCGTACTCCAAATAAATTCTACCACTATATGGGTGATACCACTGAAGTCTTGATTGAGGGCAGTAAGGATAAATATAGGCGGACCACATCCGTCCAGGGCAAAAGCCTTGAACCTTTGCAAAATCTTGACAGCAGGGAACTTCGCGATGTTACCTTGGTTGCCTATCATAAGTGGTGTATCACCCGCCGGTTTTTGACGGAGATAGACACAACTGCCAACAAAATTATAACCATAGGAGAAAAACTTAAGAGTTATTCCAGCTGGCCGAAGAATACTCGTTTTCACTTAGAGAATTTCAAAGCGGCTCTGGATACTCCCGGCGAATGGTTCTTGTCCCGCAGCGGCACTCTATATTACAAGCCCCTGCCCGGCGAAAGTATATCACAAGCAAATGTCATAGCACCGGTGATTGAGAAACTCGTTCTCTTCGAGGGTAAGACCGAGTCGGAACAGTTCGTTGAAAACATAAAATTCAAAGGTCTTGCTTTTCATCACAATCAATCCCTGCTGCCTGCCGGTGGATACGCGCCATATCAGGCTGCGTATGTCACCGAAGCCGCCATCATGGCCGACGGAACGCGCAATATAACAATAGCCGATTGCGAAGTAAGCCACGTCGCGACCTACGGAGTTTGGTTTCGAAAGGGCTGCCGCAACAACCGGCTTGAGCGATGCTACCTTTATGACTTAGGCGCAGGCGGCGTACGTATCGGCGAAGGAGCGATTAGCCCCGACCAACCATCCCGAACGAATCATATTACGGTCGATAACAATATCATTCGCTCAGGCGGCCGGATATATACTTCCGCGGTGGGTATTTGGATCGGGCAAAGCGGCGACAATGCCGTTACTCATAACGACATAGGAGACCTTTTCTATACCGGCCTATCGGTTGGCTGGCGATGGGGATATAGCAACAGCCTTTGTAAACGCAATAACATCAGTTTCAATCACGTGCACCATATCGGCTGGGGCGTGCTGAGCGATATGGGCGGTATTTATACCCTCGGGCCTTCGGAAGGCACTGTCGTGAGCAATAACGTTTTCCACGACATCTATTCGTACTCCTATGGTGGATGGGGACTTTATACCGATGAGGGCAGCACCGGCATAGTTATGGAAAACAATCTCGTCTATAATACCAGGACAGGCGGCTTCCATCAGCACTATGGCAAAGAAAATATCGTTCGAAACAATATCCTGGCTTTCAGCAAACTCCACCAGCTCCAGGCCACACGGGTGGAGGAGCATTTGTCGTTTACCTTTGAAAATAATATCGTCTATTGGAATACAGGTCCCCTGATGTCCGGCCGATGGACAGAGGTCAGAGTAAAAATGCGGGACAACTGCTACTGGAACACATCAGGCAAAGAGATCAAACCTGCCGGTCTTACTATGCAGCAGTGGCAGGACAGAGGTCACGATACGGATACTATTATCGCCGACCCGCTGTTCGTCGATGC
>DAOUVA010000435.1 GCA_030667885.1 Phycisphaerae bacterium | reverse complement strand
TACAGGTATTCATATATACCAATGATCAGACTTAATTCGAACCGTTTTTATCAGACTATGGTGCTGGCACTAACTCCCGGGGACAAATATAAAGTTACACTATTTTCCAATCTTGTGCTCAATAAAGTCAAAATTCGATCTGATAATATTTTTCTGGATTTTGGAGGAACAATAACCCCGAACTTAACATACACCTTAAATTTTGACTTAAACACGGATGGTCTGTATGTTGACCCTGTCAGGCTTATTGACTCAAATTCCAGTTCGATACCGGACTCAAAGTTCACGCTTCATTATTATTTTGATTAAGCAGCCCGGTTCGACAACAGGCCAGATATTGTCAACTTGGATATTATAAATGGAACAATTCATTCCAATAACTCAGGATGAAGTACACACAAGAGGCTGGGACCTTGTCGACATCGTTCTTGTAACCGGCGATGCATATGTGGACCACCCCTCCTTTGGAACGGCTGTTATCGGTCGAGTTCTGGAAAACGCGGGGTTCAGGGTGGCTGTTTTGAGTCAGCCGGACTGGCATTCAAAAAATGATTTTCAAAAATTCGGCAAACCCGGGCTCTTTTTCGGTATAAGCGCGGGCAACATGGACTCTATGGTAAATAAATACACTTCATTGAAAAAGGTGAGAAACAATGACGCATACTCCGAGGGGGATCTGCCTTTTAAAAGACCCGACAGAGCGGCTATTGTATACTCACACAGGGCCAGGGAGGCTTTTAAAGATGTACCTATAATAATCGGCGGGATAGAAGCATCTCTTCGCAGGTTCGCCCATTACGATTACTGGAGTGACAAGATCAGGAGGTCTATACTTGCGGACTCGAAGGCCGACCTTTTGGTCTACGGCATGGGGGAAAACCAGATCCTGGAAATAGCGAAACGACTCTCGGCAGGGGAAAACATAGAAAGCATAAGAGGAATACGGGGAACAGTTTTTCTCACCAGGGAGAACGAGTTTTTCGATGATATGATAGAGCGCCATGTTACCAATCAATCAGCCATAGACAGCCGGGAACGTCATTGCTACAACGAAGGAATATCGTCGGACGATCCGAGATTCGCCTCAGACCATTTGGCTCTCGGGCGAATCGCTAAGAGAGATTGGGGATATAGCAGGATCCTCGACAGGCTTTTGTTGTACGAACGGCGAATCGAAAACAGCCTGTACAAGACGATAAACAGGCTTAAACAGTACCAGGTGATACGGCAAATACAATTAGACGAAACCCTTAAGCCGTCCCCATCGGTAAAGGAAGAAGCTGCCGGACATTCACAGCCGGCGTATACATTAAGTGATTTGAAAAAACAAAGCCAATATGCAGCGGCACATCTTGGCGCAAAGCCTTTAATGCAAGGAGATTATAACAATAACCCGGCCTGTAGCGACGAAGAAAACAAAGCCAATCGAAGCCAATCTCAAGCTCTCGAATCGACCAAAGGAGTGGGAACAAGAGAAAAATCAGTCACGGCAGCTAATTCATTAACCGGATGAAGCAAAAATAAATCTCCGCTAATGAAAATGTCCGGCTTTGTTAGCCTTTACATCACGATCTTATAGGCCGTGCAGCTAAGCTCGTATCATAAGATAAGCCAAAAATATTATCAGGATACTAACACTTTACTTTTCTATGACGAATTGCTATAATATAGGCAAGGTACTATTCGGTTTTTATGTTAACTTAGCTAATACATGTACCGATATAACACTTGAAATTCACGAAAGTTGTACCTAATGAAAGGGAAAGAGCAAAGCAGAGGATTGAAAATCCATAGGACAATCATCTTGCTTTGTTTTGCTGAAAGATACAATGAGGAGTTATAAAATGAAAAAACTTCTGAATATCTCGCTTCTTCTACTGGTGTTTGGCGTTTCGGGTTCCTTAAGCTGTCAAAGCTGGTTCCGACCCAAGCAGGTTAAGAAGGCGGAACCGGGCCTCAGTGCCAGCGATTTTTTCAAGGCCGAGACACGCAAAGCTATGATGCCGGCTGCGGCACAACGGGTGTCTGCCCCGACAATAAGACCGCCGGGTGCCATAAATTCGGATGTCGTAATTTCGCGTCCCGTAACTTCGCGTGCCGTAACTTCGGGCGCCGTAACTTCGGAACTCATAGATGTAAGCGCTCCGGGAACCTCTGTCATCTCAAGAACATATCCGTGGCCCGAATGCGGGATTGTACAGTTGGATAAAACCTTGCCGAACGAAGTCGGTATGAACAGAACATTCAACTACACAATCAAAATCTCAAACCTTATGGAAACAACGCTCACAGATATTATCGTTACCGAACATTTACCGGACAATTTCAAATACCTGAGTTCCAATCCGTCGGGGAAAGAAGTGGAGAGGAAGGTTATCTGGGACATAGCAACGCTCGGACCGAAGGCACGCATACAATTTACAGTTTCCGGCGTGGCTACCTATACAGCACCTCTTAAATATTGCACAACCGTCATCACGCCCGTAATTCCAGCCTGTGCCGTTATACAAGTTATCCAGCCCGAGTTGAAGCTGACAAAGACCTCGCCGGCCGAAGTTCTGCTTTGTGATCTTATCCCTGTAAGATTTGTGGTGACCAACGCAGGAACAGGATCGATACAGAATGTCAAAATCGTAGATAATCTACCTGCAGGGCTTCGAACTACCGACGGCAAGAGCGAGCTGGTATTCGAGGCAGGCACCCTGGGAGCCGGCCAATCACGGCAATTCACCGCCGAACTGCGTGCCACTCAGACAGGTACATTTGTAAGCAGTGCAGTGGCAAGTTCGACAACGGGCATGAGAATCGAATCGGCTGCAACTACGACATCAGTAGGTATGCCCATATTGGCAATCAGCAAGACCGGCCCCGATCGCCTGTATATCGGTCGTCCGGCAGCCTATGAAATAAGGATTACAAACAAGTCGGACGTAGCGGCGAAAAATACCATGATGGAAGACACTATCCCCGACGGAGTAACCGGAGTAAAAGCCACTGCCGGCGCAAAGCTTTCGGGATCGAAATTGATCTGGGAGTTCGGCACTCTGGAACCCAACGCTTCCAAGAACGTACGCGTAACTTACACGCCAACGAAAGCGGGGTCGCTGATAAACACCGCAACCGCTTCGGCTTACTGTGCAGAGGCCGTCACTTCGACAATGAGAACGACAGTGACCGGAATTTCCGCGCTGTCTTTGGAAGTCGTCGATGTCGATGACCCGATCAGAACCGGAAATCGTGCGACATACGTGATCCGGGTCGAAAACCAGGGCTCAGCTACAGCCACGAACATTCGGATTGCATGCATTTTGGAAAACAACGTTCAATACGTTTCTTCCGCCGGCGCAACTGCCAGCTCACAAGAGGGTCAGACTATAAGATTCTATCCGCTGGGCAGCCTTGCTCCAAAGGCCCAGGCGGCCTGGCGCGTGGTCGTCGAAGCTGTAAGGCCCGGAGATGTACGCTTCAAGGCAATTATGAACGCCGATCAGCTTAGCCGGCCGGTTGAAGAAACAGAATCAACGCATATTTACGAATAGCTATAACAACAGGAAAATATGACACCACGGCGCAGTTTGCGTCGTGGTGTATTCATAAGAATCCGGACAAGCCGCCTAAACACGATCAGGTCAGCTTTTTCTCACGTTCTTTGAAAACCTCCTGATGGATATAAAAAATATTATAAAGTTATTTTACTTGACAAACATCGTGTTTAAATATTATAATACATCTGTTGTGAGTGCAATTCAGCGGTTTCGCTATAGCGCTACCCGCGGTTAGGCGCAAAAAGGCACATCGCAGCAGGGAGGCAGGCCCAAAATTAGTTTTAATAATTGCCTGTGCCTCCCTTTTTTTGTATAATCCCTGCCGATACTTTTTAGGAGATTTGATATGCGAGTAATCGAATTTCTGGACAAGTCGGCAGTTCGCTACGAAGTTAGTGAACACCCGCCCGCTTTCACAGCGCAGCAAATGGCTGCAGTTGAGCATGAGCAGGGCAAGTACGTGGCCAAGCCGGTGATAATCAAGGCCGACGGCAAATACCTAATGTGCGTGCTTTCCGCGTGCTACAAGATTGACCTGGGCGCGTTGAAAAGCCAGCT
>DAOUVA010000384.1 GCA_030667885.1 Phycisphaerae bacterium | reverse complement strand
GCTGTTAGATGTCCCCATCTCGGTGTACAAGAATCTTCAACAGGGTTGGTGGCAATTCAAATATACCTGAAATATTTTTTCTAAGTGCGAAATGTAAGTTATAAGGCACTGAACGGAGGTCGATAGCATGCTCACGTATAAGTTTCAAGAAGGATCAGAGAGTCTTTCAAGCCATACAGGATTGGGGCTGGCCGGAGCACTTTTGGAAAGGACTGAGCTAAAGGATCGTCTTTCCAATGTTGAACTGCCGGGTTGTAAGGATCCGGTTATTGGTCATTCAGATATAGTTTTTTCGATGATAGGCCTGCAATGCATTGGGAAGCCGGACTATGATGCTATTGAGCCTTTTCGCGAGATACCTTTTTTTGTTCAGCGTTTGGGAATAGACCGATGTTCGAAGACAGTAAACTGATTGCAGACTAAAGTAGGCATCAAGTAGCATTGAAAAATATCCACAAGCACGAAAAGTCTGAGGCAAATAAGACGTGAGTAGTAGCTGGTTTATCTTGGAGCGAGACTGAGAATGTCGCAATCCATTTGGCCGTGAATGTCGAACTGGCCAAAGATTTGAGGCGGACGGAGGAAAAGGAGCCAGTTGTAAAATCCGAATAATCGAATAGAGGAGAAGAGGTCAAGCCGTGTTCTGGAATGAAAAGGCCGAGTCACCATAGGATTCAGGAAAACTCAACATGATAGCCACCCTCAACTGTCGCACTCGCACTGCTCAAAGAATTTTATCTGCCACCCTCCAGTTTTTGGCGAAGACTGATTAGCCAGCAGGCGAGCTTCCTGCCTGAGCTCCTTGACAGCAATGGATGCCAACACTGCTTGAGTGTGTCACGCCAGGACAGACAATATTTTGCCAGCAAGCGAGATCTAAACCTCCCTGAATTTAGCAGAAACATAAAAGTGGAAGTTGTGCGGCCCTGTGGCGACCATTGGAGCTTCCAATCGTACTCACCTGCCATGAAATCGATGCTATTATACCCGTCTGCAATCAGTTCTCTAATCATGTAACCGTGTATGAGTGTGCCAACACTGTATCTGGCAAAGCGCAAATTGTAGCTACTCTGCCAGCAGTGGAAACAACTTCGATGCGGAAAACCTATAACGTAACCAGCGAGCTCAGCATTTACTAAAAGCAGATAAAGTGTTGCTATATTCTGTTTGAAACAATTTGCCAGCGCCTCGCGTTCGCAGTCCAAGATCCGCGAAGACTTTTGGGGAACATAGTCGTCCTTCCACCTTTGCCGGTAAAGCGAGCGCAGCCTCGGAAGATACTCAAGGAATTCCTCAGGGCTTTCTACCGATTTCAGTTCGACGGAGTTTCCCACTTCCAACTTCGCAATTCTCTTTTTCAGGTTACGCCGATGGTTCCTTTTGAGCGTCTTAACATATTCCTCCCATGTCATACCCGCAAACTCCGTGAACACACACTTCGTCAAAAACTTGGTCTCAACTCTCGGCTGTGCTCTAAGACGTTCAAAGAAACCATTGTTGTGGTCATTGACTTGGTCAAACCGTGCTACGTCCCACTCTGCGAATGTCCGCATATGCGTAATCAATGCTGTGTGGAAATAATCTGCTCTCGTGTCGTCCACAACCACGAGCTGATAGTAGTCACCGAAATGAATAGGGAAGGAGCGAAGCACCGTGGCTCCGAACTGTCGCTCCAAGCACATCGGCGCAACACCGACCACCTCTCCTACTCTGTCAACTCCTATGGGGACGTACAGTTTCCTTTTGGCCCCCAGATAGCGCCACCACGCAGCACACCATTCGTATGAGCTTTGCGGAAAGCATTCGTACTTCTGGCTTAGTCGTTTCCAGTGCATTTGTAAAAACTCATCGTCTATATTGCGTATTATTCGGAGTTTCACCGCGGGTTCCCTCAAGACATAAGATGCAGCCGTCCGATAGGATCAGCCATAGGCTAATAAGGCCCCATAGGTGGGATTATGTACAGGGGTATAAACTGGTGTGAAGGGCGGGCCGACCGGAGACCGATGGTTGGGTGCCAGAGAATCCTCGAATTGGTGCAGGGCTGGTGAATACTGAAACAGGCACAGCCCCACGGGCTGCTCATCTTCACAAAGGAGAAACAACCCTCATCTTTTGAGGTGATGGGAAGTCACTTTCGCCGGCAACAAATCCATACTCGTGGACCCCTACGTCGGGGCGTGAGCCGCAGTAATCTAAGGCCACCCCTTCCCCTCGCACGAAGTTTATCGCGGGCTTGACGGTAATCCTCCCACTTGAATAGTCTATTGTCTGGATAGTGGTAACTTTTCCCGACTCTGTCCCAATGACATCACCCGTTTCGCCAGAAATACCCCAGCCGTCGTAAAAGTAAAGAGCATCAGCTACAACAAACGATGTCCCTGTGCCGCTATTACTTGTAATTGTCGTAAGGTATGCCCCTGTATCAATCGCGGGAGAAATGCTTTTTATCGGCATAGAATATTCAGAGCTACCAACGGGTTTGACTGCAAAGACTGAAATCGTGTCGCCTGCGCTCTGGGCTGTTAATTGGTCGCCCCCCTCAAGCGTAATAGTGCCTGGAGCAACCTCAACAATTGTGTAAACATCCAAATTGGTAGCAATAGTCTTTGTTTCGACAACTTGAGATGTGCCGTTGATCATAATCTGGTCGCCAGCCTCAAAACCAACAGCCACAAAGCCGTTACCGGAGTCAGTTATGGTGTCCGGGTTACTATTAACACAGACTATCCCAGTGCCGATAATATGTTTGTTCCAATTAGGGGTTGCCGAAAAGTTCGATGAAAGCCATTCTGGGTAAGTAGAGATACACTGGGCAAGAGTCTTATTGGTTCTGGCATTCTTATAATAGCAATCAGATACATCAAGTGTCCATAAATTGCTGTCAAAAGTTGGATTAGTGTCATTACTAGTTCCCCGATTAATCACTGACATGGTAATATTAGACTGTGATGCAACCCATTTGCGTGAAGGCAATGCGGCATCATGGTAAAATATGTTGTTCTTGAAAACTACATCAGTAATAAACTCCGAACCTGTCCCAAATATCACAATCGAATATTTGTTGTTATACACAGTATTGTTATAATGACGAACCCCTTCAGGCAAGAAAGTTGCGGCGTTGACGCCCAGGCCGACATCGTTGCCAATTGCAAGATTTCTCCGAAAAATAACACGCTTTGCACGTATTCCTCCTGTGCCACCCAGAATTTGATTTCGGTCACGATATGACGGGTTGTAATATTTTCTCACACCACCATTTGCGTACAGGTTCTTTTCTATTAAGAAATAATTCGTACTACTACCCTTGACGTCCAGTATCCCGCTCTGTCCGTGAAGATAATTCTGGAAAGTGTTTGAGCGAATAACGACATAATGTGGATTAGACTCTAATTGTATAGCAATGTGGGCACACTCACCAAAAGTATTGCCTTCAAAAAGCCAATAGTATCCTCCAGTACCAGAGAATTGCACAAACTCACTGGGATAAGTGTAGCAATTGCAATGGGTATCATCAATATATGGTGCATCACAGTCAGATGGGTAATCAGAACAACTCGTTATAGTGGGTGCATTTAAAAAGGTACAGTTAGTTATCCTGCCATAATCGCTTCCTCCATCAATTCTGATGCCCGACCACGCATTGGCATAATAGAACTCACAAGAATCAAACCAGATATAATCATTATTTGACCAACCATAAGACGATTGAGTCGGACATCCTACCCATCTTTTCTTGGAGTTGTAAAATTTAAGGCCCACGAATTTCAATGAGCTTCTGCCAGCAGTCAGTCGGACGTTCAAAGTCTGACGCGCAAATTTCGGAGTATCCACTGACCCCGTACCCCAACCCTCGGCCTGACAGGTGATATAAGTTGTACCTGTACCAGAGGATGGTGGTCTGAATGTGTCTCTGAAATCGCCCCCATCATCGCAAACAATGATCGTGTCCCCAGGAGAAAACGACGAACTATTGTAAACATCCAAGTTCATACACGCGGAGCGAATACTCCCCGGCCCCCTCGCAGCAGCTATGCTCGTCGCGATTCCATCTGCACGCATAAAATATGTAGCCCCAAAAGTGTCGGCTTGCGAGATCCAGAGAAACAGTATAGTAATTGGGAAAATGCACTTACGTCTCATTTTGTTACGTCCTTTTTCCATAACTTCTCATAACTCGACTTTGGCCATTTTTCACTTTCGCCTCATCTTAGAGCATCAAGACATAGAGCTTTTTCACATTGAATTATATCATATCAGGTTGGTTAGATGACTTTGTCTATTTCCAACCCAGTGTTTTAACAGCCTTATTTTAAAGGAACTATCATTCAGCAAAAATGGCCAAACTCGAGCATAAGTGATAGTAAAAAAATAAGGCTCATCGCGGATTAACGTGATTTTCCCATTATTCGAAAATCAGCACTTTATTTACCTGCGACTCAGCATGGTTATAACAACTTGGATTTACAGTTATTTGACGGAAATGTCAGTTATCGTTCCGCCTAATCCATAATGAACCGGAAACTTTTTCACGCTAATCCGCGATGAGCCAAAAATAATCTTTTATAAAAAAAGTCCTTGCGTTTCTCAACGTAAGCCTGTGTATTGCAGGCATGAAAATCAAGCTGGATCAAATCAAAAAAAACATCCCAGAAGAGGACAGAAAAAACCCCACCGTCATCTGCCTTCTGGACTGCTTGATCAGCAGGCCGAAACAATCCTCAAAAAACAGAAACCAAAACCAATCAAACTGACAAAAAAAGTGGCTCAACCGGAACTGGTGTGATGCTAACCCCGTCAACCGGAATCAATGTGGTCAATAAAATCAATCTGTTACGCAACCCATTGTTAATATATCAATATTTTAACAATGGTATTAAGAGTAAAAAAACAGTACTTTTTG
>DAOUVA010000053.1 GCA_030667885.1 Phycisphaerae bacterium | reverse complement strand
TGTGATCTACGCTCTTTCGGATAAACTCGGTGAAGACGAGAAATGGGATGGAGAGACAGGCTTCATTCACCTGTCCGCTGATAAGCACCTGGAGCCAGACATCCGGCGGCAGGCGTTTCTGTGCGGACCGCCAATGATGATTGAGGCCGTTACAAGAGTGCTTAAGGAAAAAGGCATTAGTCCAGACGATATCTTCTACGACGAATTCTAATGATAATCACCGAACCGAAGGCAAATAAACCTGAAATAAGATTTATAAAAATATAGGAAGTAACAAGAAAGGCTACAACAATCCCAAGGCGTTTTTTTGCGAGATTAATTATGGCAAATGCAAAGATTATGATTGTGGACGATGACCCGGATTATATCGACGTAGTTAAGACCATTTTGGAAAGGGAGCAGTACACCGTGGTCACAGCCGGCAACAAAATAGAAGGTATGGAAAAAATCAGGGCTGAAAAACCGGATTTAGCCATACTGGATGTTATGATGAATGCCTGGCAGGACGGCTTTGAAATGTCCAGACAATTGAAGAAAGATCCTCAGTTCAATAATATGCCTATTCTTATGCTGACAGCAGTTGATAACAGGACCGGCATAGGTTTCAAATCCACCGCCGGAGACCCTACATGGCTGCCGGTCGATGTATTCCTGGACAAGCCCGTAGAACCTGATGTTCTACTGTCCGAGGTCAAAAAACTTCTGTCAAACAAGGTTGAGAATGGAACCGGTATCTGAAAATATCAGACTTCTCAAGAGGGCTTACTGGCTGATCAAGCTAAGGTGGATAGCCATAGTATGTGTCGGCGCAGCAATCTATGTTTCCAGCAACTTTTTGGAAATAGAATTACAGGACGCTGCTCTCTACAGTATCGCAATCCTTCTTGCTCTGTATAACCTGACGGTCCTGCTGCTGTTAAACCATTTTACAAAAAGAGGTAATGAAGTATCGCATGTAGCAGTAAAGAAAATAATTAACGTCCAGATATCTACAGACCTGCTCATTCTAACCGTCCTGCTGCATTTTTCAGGCGGGATAGAAAATCCGTTTGTTTTTTACTTCATATTTCATATGATAATTGCAAGCATTTTACTTTCCGTATGGGATAGTTATTTACAGGCTACGTTTGCCGTTTTAGTCTTCGGCCTGCTTGTCCTGCTCGAATATCTACAACTTATACCACACTATTGCTTGAGAGGATTCGTGCCAAATTGTTTGCATAGAAACAAACTTTACATTCTCGGAACTTTTTTTGTTTTCGCAACCGCGATATATTTAGCCGTATATATGGCCAGCTACATTTCTGTGAGACTCAAGCGGACCGAGCGAGCCTACATGCAGGCAAATATATTACTCCAGAGCAAAGACCAAATAAAGGACGAATACGTTCTACGTGTAACTCACGATATAAAATCGCATCTGGCAACAATACAGAGCTGCCTGGGTATGGTAGTGAATAAAGTTGTCGGGCCACTTGACGATAAGCCGATGGAGTTTATCAACCGTGCACACGTGCGAACCATCAAACTTACCAACTTCGTAAAGACACTGCTGAAGCTAACACAAATGCGACTGAACGATAAACTGGAAATAGATGTCTTCCCCTTGAGAGATACCGTACGCAACGCAGTTGTCGCTGTCAGAACAAAAGCGGAAGATAAATCGATAACACTAAATTGTGACGTCGAGCCGTCGGTAGATACAATCTCCGGCAACCAATTTTCCATCGAAGAAGTGTTCACAAACTTACTGCTTAACGCAATAAGATATACGCCGGAAAAAGGTACGGTCACAATAGGTGCAAAAAACGGAATGGATTGCGTAGTCATCGAAATCGCAGATACAGGAATCGGGATACCTGCAGATGAACTTGACGATGTATTTGACGAGTTCTTCAGAGGAAGTAACGCCCGAAAATTTCAAAAAGACGGTACCGGCCTGGGACTATCGATAGCAAAATATATAGTGGAAAGACATGGCGGGAAAATATGGATTGACAGTATAGAGGATACCGGGACCAAGTTTTGGATTACATTACCAAAAGGTTCTCGGCAATCCCAAACTACGTAAAAAAGACCGATTTGCTCAAAAACTTTTTATGAACAACAAAGATTAAGGCGAAATACTTAAGAATGAAGTGGTTAATAAGCAAAATTAAACAGCTAAACTGGAAAGTGAAAATATTATTTTTAGGCGCGGCAGTTATGGTGGCTGCTTCAGGTGCAATCGTAGTGTCCGAGCAGCCGGGATTTTGCAATTCCTGTCACATAATGAACAACTATTATGACAACTGGAAGACATCGACCCACAGTGAGGTGAATTGCCTTGAGTGTCATCTCCAGCCCGGATTTATGGGTCACGTCAAGGGCAAGATAAACGGCCTGTCTCAGGCGATCGATTGCATAGTCGGAAGAGTAGGTACAAAACCAAGCGCCACAATTTTAGAAGAATCCTGTCTGAGGTCGGAATGTCACGGTACAGAAGAACTGCTGACAAAGGATATCGACTTCAACGGTGTCAAATTCACCCACAGGAATCATATTAAAAAAGAGATCGATGGAATAAATATCACGTGCGGTACTTGTCACAGCCACTTTGAGGGTAATGAACATTTCAGCGTCAACAAAGATGTCTGTTTCACCTGCCATTTCCTCAGAAACATCGAGACCGACAAGCAGCTTGTCCAGACAAGCTGTACAAGCTGCCATGAAGTGCCAAATAAGGTTATTCAGCGAGGGCTGGTTTCAATTAACCATTCTGAGTTTGTTTCCTACAAAGCAAGCTGTGAAGATTCCTGCCACAAGAAGGAAATACAGAAGACGAGCGAAATAGACGACAAAGTATGCCTTAACTGTCACAACTTCACCGATGCCGAGAAGATTCTCCTGGCTGACAAGCAGGTATCTCAGGCTAAAGAACATCAATATGACAGTGTAGAACTTCATAAAGCCCATACTAATGGCCATAAAGTTGAGTGCTTTGCATGCCATGGAAAAATCTTACACGGCCAGAAAGAGGTAACATCGGTTTCAGATATGCTTGATTGCCAGATGTGTCACAGCGACACCCATCAGGTCCAACGCACCATTTACGCAACCCAACATCCAATGCAGGATACACAGGCAGATCGAGTTCTCAGTCCCATGTTTCTTACGCACGTGGAATGTACCGGATGTCACATCGAGCAGGCCCAAAAAAAACCCGGGGCTATAGACAGCTTTGGAAAAGTCGCCAAAGCTGTACCTCGAGCATGCGACAATTGCCATGAGCCGGGATCCGGGCAGCAATATATTCCATTTTGGCAGGATAAAATTAAAAAATTACACGGCCAGGTCAACAACAGGCTGGAAAAAATGCTGAACAGCTTAAATTATGAAGCCAATGAAAAGAAAGCCAAAGAATCAACAGAGAAGATAACACAGGCAAAAGAACTTGTAGATTCGGTAGAAGCTGACGGCAGTTGGGGTGTTCACAATTTCAAATACACTGAAGCAATACTGCTTAAAGCGAATGAAATAATTAGTGAGGCACAATAGGACCTATTATGAAAAATATTATTAAATCAAGAGCATATTTAAGTGTTATCAATATTATTATCCTTGTGATTGCAGGATTCTCAGTATTTTCGAGCATAGCTTACGGTTATTCACCTGCAATGAAGCAGGAAATGTTAAGCGGGCCATGGGAGATGGTGGTCCAGTCAGGCATGGACGGATCTATGATGCGTTTTCCGGTAAAAGTCCCCAACGAGAACAAGGCAACCATACTTGATAATGTTCTACCTTTGATGGGCTTACCAATTAAGATTCGGCTTATGCAGTATTTACCTGATCTAAAGTGGGAGACATCCATAGTAGAAGATCCTAAAGGAGGGGCAGTGGTGCAAATAAAGGCCAAGGGCGAAAACCTCAATCAGGATATCTGGCTGAGTTCAGCAGATCCAGCCAAACAGTCAATGTCGTCACAAATCGGAGGTATTAAAATCGTCAAACTCCACAGTTCCGAAGGAATCGAAAAGATCATGCGAGAACTAACCTCCAGCAAGTCAATCGGTATTCTATCGGTCTGGGGCAATGACCCAAATAAGCCTCTTGAATATGTCGCTAATACAGGAGATACGATAACCTTACCCACCAGCGATTATAAACTGAAGATTCTGGAATATTTGCCGCATTATTCGATCGATACTACAACAAAAAAAGTGACCAACATGTCAAACAAACCTGTCAATCCTGCGGTTAAGATTAATCTTGATAACGGCAATGATAATTATGAACAGTGGCTTTGGTCGAAGTTTCCCTCATCTCCACATATGAAAAAGGATCTTCCGCTTCGTGTTCAGTTCACCGATTTTGATATAGGAACCACGCCGGGCAATTATGTTTTTGTGGCAGCACAAGGCTCCGAACCATGGTTGTTTTATTCCAAGGATGGCAAAAAACATGCCGAAAAAGCCAAGCTAAAAATTGAATATCCTTTTGCTCAGAAAACATACACTTTCAGTATTGAGGATTTTTCCAACAGTGCGCATATTAACAAAACATGGAAGAAGGGCTCCGAAGAGCTGCTCGCTCCGGCTATTATCGCAAGCATTGAGGAAAACAAAACCAGGAAACAGTTAGTTTTGGAACTTAACAAGTCAAACCATCATAAGTCCGATTCCGGGACAATGGTCCTTCTTTACAGGCGGGAAGCAGCGAGTTCCAAAGCAGCGAATTAAGATGAATTTATGAGAGTCGGAAAGCGTAATATATATGAAAAACAACAGATACTATTTCGGAGGCTTTTTTGTCCAGTCTTCGGCACTGATGTGTGGCGTCACGATGCCGCTTCAACGTGAATTTACAAAAAAGATTGGGTGGTGAAGCAATGTTAAATAAATTTGGTAACAAGTTAGTTGTCGTGTTGATCTGTTTATTAGTTTCCAGCGGGCTTGCAGTAGAAAAACCAACTACACCGCAACAAACATGCGTTACAGGAGAATGTCATGCCGACTACGGCAAAAAAACCTTCGTACACGCACCAGTCGGCCTTGGTGACTGTAATGCATGCCACAAACCCTTGAAACCGGAAGAACATACCTATGAATTTGTGCGGAAAGGCAGGGACCTCTGCGAATATTGTCATTTGGAACAAACAGGCAAAAAGGTTGTTCATGAACCCCTGAAGACGGGTGACTGTATGCAATGCCACGATCCTCACAGCAGTGATAACAAATTCCGGCTTCCGGAAAAAACCATCGCCGCTACGTGCAACAAATGCCACAAAATTACCGAAGGATTTCAATATCTACACGGGCCAACAGCGATTGGTGAATGTACAGTCTGCCACGAATCTCACAGCGCAGACCATAAAAGTTTATTGGTTGCCGAACACTCTGAGCTTTGTTTCTCCTGCCATATTGTAACGCAAGATGAATTATCGAAATATGAGTTTGTCCACGAACCGGCGAAAAACGACTGCATCGGCTGTCATAATCCTCATGGCGCCAGTAACGCAAAGATGATTAAAGACTTCGCGCCCTACCTTTGCTACACTTGCCATAAGGACATACAGAATACTGCTGAAAACTCCATGTATCAGCATAGCGTTGTCTCTGAAATAGACGGTTGTCTGACATGTCATACTCCACATGCCTCATCGGTTAAATTTATACTGAAAAGCGAGCCCGCTACGATTTGCATAACCTGCCATGATAAGCCCCAGGAAATAACAAAAGATGAAACTCTTCCTGCTTTCACAGATCAGATCAAAGACAAGAAATTCCTTCACGGTCCCGTCAAGGACAATGATTGCAGTGGATGTCATGTCACCCACGGAGGCAAATATTTCAGACTCCTGGCAAAAGAATATCCTCCAATATTTTACGCTCCGTTTTCAGAAAAGAACTACGAGCTTTGTTTCGGTTGCCACCCAAAAGACCTTGTATGGACTCCAGAGACAAATAATCTTACCGATTTTAGAAACGGGAGCACGAATTTACACTTTTTACACGTGAACAAGGAGCGCCGCGGACGCACGTGCCGAGCATGTCATCAAACACATGCAAGCGACCTTCCAAAACAGATTCGCGAGAGTGTACCGTATGGGATGTGGGAGCTGCCGGTTGGCTTCACGAAGACAACAACGGGCGGGAATTGCATATCCGGTTGTCATTTGCCCAAGGATTATGACAGAGAAAAAGCCGTGGATTATCCAGCTCCGCAAGCGGCAAACCCCACACAACAGACATCCGGCACATAGAAAGCCGTTGAAATTTGACGATAATGAAGTGTAAAAAAGCAATATTTGTTATTTCTATTATTACTATCTGTTGGTTTCTGCCGGTTCCGACAGCAAAATGCTCCAGCCGCAGAATCAGCATTGGCAATCAAATGCCCGAGTTCTCCGCATCTGACGTCTTTGGTAATCTCTTCGATTACAAACACGGTAACGGGAAAGTTCTGATGGCGGTGTTCTTATCCTCCAGGCAGGAGAATTCGACCCGGGCAGCAACAGATATTAAAGGAATCATAACCAAACTGACAGGTCAGGCAAAACGCCTTAGCGTTGTCATTGCTGTAAATGACCCTAATAATCAAACTGTTTTTCGTTCCGAACCTAACGAGCCAGACCCAAATGAACCTGGCGTTGTTGTTCACTTAGTTGCGGATACAGAATACAAGTTATGGGGGAAATTTGGCATAATCGCAACGCCAACAGTGATAATTTCAGATACGAACGATACGGTACTTTGGGTAAAAGCCGGCCATGGATATGATTTCGCTCCTGTTGTGCATGCCCGATTGAATCAGGCTCTGGGGATAGCTCAAGAAATAGACCCTAATGAAGCAGGCAGGGTAAGAACTGTAAAAAATGCCACAGTTGCAGCACGAGTTAAAAGACACCTTCAAATGGCAAGGATGCTGCAGGAGAAGGGACGAATAGAATCTGCAATAACTCAAATGAAAAAAGCCAGAGAACTCGACCCTAATTCTGTTGAGCTGGCTCTGGAAATCGGTAGCCTTTTGTGTACGATCGGCCAGGGTAAATCTGCTTTGGGAATACTCGAGGGAGTACAGACCAGAGGATATATCGAGAAATCAAAGTTGCTGCTCATAACCGGCTGGGCAAATCGACAAATGGGCAATTTTGAAGAATCAGAAAAGCTTCTGCTCGAAGCTATAAGGTTGAACCCAAAATCCGGCAGGGCCTTATTTGAATTAGGCCAGGTTCATCAGGCTAAGGGAGAAGTGGAAAAAGCTATGCTTACTTATTATCGGGCATTGACACTGGTCTTTGGCAAGGAGTTGAATATTAAATGATCACAGGTACTGATAATGGGCTTACATTAGACTTTGCTGACCAGACGCCTGCAATTTATAATTCCGGGGGTAATTTAGTGGTCTGTGTCATCTGACCTTTCATAATGAAAAGATTTCACCGAACCAAAATTGAATCCATTTCTCAAAAAAATAATAATAATAGAATATAAATCTCAGCTTGATTTGCCACATTATTTAGTATAAATATTTTGAAAATTCAATAGTATAGGTGGACCAATGAAAACAAAAATGATTTTGAAAATTCTTATAGGTGTAACTGTCATCGGGGGCGGCCTGGGTTATTTCACATTCCAGGCTATGCAGTCATCGTGGTCTTATTATTATTCCGTGGATGAGTTCTCAGCCAGCATTTCTGATATGAACAACTATTCATTAAGAATCGCCGGCAGAGTCAAACCCGGAAGTGTGAATCGTGATTTACAGAAAATGAACCTGACCTTTACTTTGGCTGGAACCAAAACAGAGATTCCAGTACTTTATGAAGGAACTGTTCCGGACAATTTTACCGATGATATTGAAGTGGTGGTTGAAGGCAGACTGGACGAAAACAAATCCTTTAAGGCCAAAACCCTTATGACAAAATGCGAATCAAAATACAAGGCAAAAGTGGAGTAAAATATGTCAGGACTTGGAAATTTCGCCCTCTTACTTGCGCTTTTTTTAAGCGGCTATGCGGTTGTAATTGACCTGTTAGGTTCCCTGCGAAGAGACCCGGGTTTAATCAAAAGCGCTCGCAATGCGACTGTTGCATACATGGCTTGTCTAAGTGTGGCTATGATTGCTCTGTGGGTACTGTTGGTCAAGAGTGATTTCGCTGTAATTTATGTCGCTGAACATACTTCCAGGGCGCTGCCGTTTCAATACAAAATAAGCGCGTTATGGGCGGGCTCTGCCGGTTCGTTACTGCTGTGGCTATGGTTCCAGGCCGTATTTCTGGTTATGGTATATTGCAAATCTGAATGTAAACACAGAAGTTTTTCTGCAAATGCCCGTATGATAGCCAATCTGGTCAGCGTTTTCTTTCTTATTATTTTGAACAGTGATAAAAATCCCTTTGAATTGTCCACGGTTGCCACCATTGACGGTGCAGGTCTTAATCCTTTATTACAGCACCCTGCGATGGTTTTGCATCCCCCGATTCTTTTTGTCGGCTATGCGGGTTTCTTGATATCTTTTGCATGGGCCTTTGGCCGGCTCAAAACAGCTGACGAAGACAACGCTCTGCCGCTCCTTAAACAGGCACAGAGATGGGCAATGTTTGCCTGGTTATTTTTGACAGGCGGCATCGTATTAGGCGCATGGTGGGCGTATGAAGAGCTTGGCTGGGGAGGTTATTGGGCGTGGGACCCTGTCGAAAATTCTTCGCTGTTGCCCTGGCTTACAGCAACCGCATTACTTCATTGTTTCAGAATGTATAATCGGCGTTCTTCAATTGCAACATGGACAGTGCTGCTTAGTATCCTTACGTTCAGTTTATGTGTTTTCGGCAGATTTCTTACAAAATATGGACTTGTTTCCAGTGTTCATGCGTTTCCGAATCCCGGTCTTGGTATTTTACACGTCGTATTGCTGATACATGTGTGGGTAATAGCAGGGGTACTCATGTTGTGTAATTATATACGGAAGAAAAAAGACCCACCGAACCCCAGGATACCCAGCCACCGATTTGTAATTCTTAACAACTGGCTGTTCCTGCTGCTGGCCCTGGTGATATTCGTAGGAACACTATTTCCGTTCTTGAGTAAGGTGTTTATAAAAATTATTGAGAGCTTATCTTCACAAGCCGGTCCGCCACGAGCTCCAATCACCCTTGCTCCCGAATTCTTTACAAAGATTACAGCTCCCGGCGGATTGTTTTTGCTTTTGCTCATTGGCCTTTGCCCGCATCTTTTGAGACGCGGCTTTAATAAAAGCTGGCGTCTTATTTTAGGGATTATTGCAGTTGCTGGAGCATTGAGAGAATGGCTGCTTACATGTTCACTGGATACTGCATGGCCGAGCGATATATCCGAAGCCATCGGATGGTGGGGACAATGGCTCTTAAGCGGGTCGCCCGCAATACCATGTTTTATTTTAAGCGGCTTTGTGCTGGTCAATCTCTTGGCTGATTTTGTCGGTTACAAAGTGAAGAAATCATCTCGAAATCTTAGATGGTATGGCGCAAGGATTGTCCATCTCGGTGTTGCAGTTATGTTTATCGGCATTGCAGGTTCCGGCGGCTATGATATGGATAAGACAGTCGCATTGAGAGTCGGCCAGAAAACCAATATAGCTGAATACGAATTGACTTTTGATGATCTCAAAGTCGAGCAGGGCCGGAACTTTACAGCCGTGGCAGCGGATATTTCAGTCCACAAAGGCGAGAAATTGATCGCTCAATTAAAACCGGCCAAGGCGTTTTACAGCGCTAGCGGAAAAAATGTCAGTGAAATCGACATTAGAAGGACGCTTGCAAGTGACCTTTATCTGGCTCTAACGGAAGTTGACAACAGCCGGAAGCTGATAAATCTTCATATCATGATAAAGCCATTAATAAACTGGATATGGATCGGAAGTTTTGTTATGGTTTTGGGCACTTTAGCTGTCATGCTTTCGTCATTCAAACAAAAAGCAATAACAGCAAAAGACAATTAGAAGGACTCAAAATGGACTATTTGAAATGGATACTATTAGGAGTATGTGTGCTGTTTGTAATTCTGCCTCTGCTTCCAAAACGACCCGATAATACAGAAAAGGAACGGTAAAACATTGTGAAATATTTCCTGATGATATCAATACTGACGTCATTGTTCGCGCCGTCATCTCTTTTAAGCCAGACCACTGACACCCGGAGACAAGCCTCGCTTACCATATATGTAACAAACAGAACAGCCAATGGTACAGCCACTGTAAATGATGAAGTCTTGGTTACCATATATGTGCAGAGAAAACCAACACAAACTCTAAAAGGCAACATTGATTCCCAAGGCAAGGTTGTTTTTGAGAATGTTCCAACAGGCAACAATATAACAGCCCTGCCAAGAATAAAACACCAGAACATGATGTTTAACGGGCACCCTATTGCACTTAAGGCGGGACAAACCGTTTTTGACGGTCATGTTGAAGTTTATGAGGTTTCAACCGACAAATCAAAACTGTCCGTCACCGTCCACCATTTTATTATGAAGGTTGAAGCTGATTCTCTTCGAATAACAGAATACATGCGACTTAATAACAGTTCGGATATGGCGATAACTTCAGCAGAAAAAGATGGAAATGACAAAACTAAAGTTATAGAGGCAATGCTTCCGGTAGGATTCAAGGATCTGGCCTTATCGAAATATTTTCAGGAAAACGCCCTGGTTATTACAAAAGATGGTTTCTACGATACTATGGCTATCCCCCCCGGACAGTATGATGCTGAGTTCTCGTATAGTCTGGAAATTGATTCAGAAACCATTGACATCATAAAAAAGATAAGTCTGCCCACATCTGACTTTATGATTTTTTCATCGTTAGATAAAGGCCGAGTAAAAGGCCTTGGCGATTCAAAAGGAGAAATGAAATCTGCTGATGGCAGTTCGGTCGAATATTTTAGTTTCCCGGAACTAAAGGCCGCCGAACAGATAAAGTTCCAGGCTGTCGGATTCAATATCAAAAAGTCGAATAGCAATGTCCTGATAATTTTGAGTGTAGTGTTTGCTATGATAGCTGTGCTCGTTATTTGGCGATTGCGCGGTCAAAAGAGCTAATTGGGATTTCATGGATATTTAATTCACTTTGTGATGATTTTACCTGAAAAGGCCTGTGTTCCTGCAAGATATGAATGACATGGTTATAAATGTTAAGTCGGTCTGCAAAGCTTTTGATACACGGAATGTGTTGAGGGATATTGCTATTGACATAGATACCGAGCAGGCAGTTCTTATTTGTGGTATCAATGGAGCGGGTAAAACCACGCTGCTGCGTATCATAGCCGGCCTCTTACAGCCTGACCAGGGCTCTGTTGAGCTTTGCGGATACAATATCCGAAAAGACCCGGAAAAAGCCAAATCACAATTTGGAATGATTTCCCACAAAAGCATGGTTTATCCCGAGTTGACAGTTCTCGAAAATCTTTCTTTTTTTGCGACTCTCTACGGCGTAAAAGACAGTGACACTTACATAACAAAATTACTACAGGATGTTGGGCTTCTCTCCTACAGATATGACACAGCCAGTATCCTTTCCCGGGGGCTGCTTCAACGTTTAGCTATTGCACGGGCTCTGGTACATCAGCCGGCTTTATTGCTGGCGGATGAGCCTTTTACCGGCCTGGATGCAAAAGCCTGTCATCATCTTATCACTGTTTTAAACGAATTTACAAAAAATGGCGGTACAATTGTTATGACAACCCATGACATAGATATCGGCCTGCAGTGCTGCAATCGCGTGGTGGTTTTGGACAAATCGAATCTGATATTTGACGCAAAGACCAGCGATATTGATACAGAAAGGTTTTTGAAAGATTATGTAAGCTATGCCAGGAGCGAAACATGAGATATTTCTGGCTCAGCTTAAAGGCCATTTTTATCAAAGATATTGTCACAGAGCTGCGCGCAAAGCAGGTACTGCCTACGATGATAGTCCTTGGCATGTTGATAGTCTGGGTTCTGCGAATGGCTTCAGAAGCAGTGCTGCAAAGCGAGGCCGTCATCGGCCCGGTCGCATTGTGGATAGCATTTCTGTTCGCCGGCCTTCTGGCACAGGAAAGATCATTCGCAACAGAACAGCAGCAGGACTGTATTTACGCTCTGCTGCTGGCTCCTGTTGACGAAGGAACAATTTACTTGGCCAAGCTGTTTGTCAATATTGTTCTGCTGAGCATCTTTGAGATAATAATCGTCCCTGTCGTTATTGTCGCATTCAAATTAAATATCAACAACTGGCCTGCTTTGATCGGTGTATTATTACTGGGAAATATTGCCATATCGAGTGTCGGAACATTATTTTCGGCGATTGTTCAGCTCAGCAGGGCACGAGGGGCATTGCTGAGCATTTTAGTTCTCGTTATACTTATGCCGATGATGATACCGGCCACTTTTGCCCTTTTGCTTGTTTTCGGCGCAATCCCTCCGGAAATGATAGGCACTGGAGCACTTGCCTTTGTAGGTACATTAGGCTCGGCGGTAGGATACATGATTACCTTTGACGCCGTATTTGTGGTTGCATGCTGGCTGTTATTCGGCTTTGCGATAAAGGAGTAAGAAATGCGAAAGATTTTGCTGTTTATTACTTTGGTACTATTGTTGGCCTCAACCTGGATGGCCCTGACGAAAGGCCGGATAGAGGGTCCTTCTGCAAATCCCGACTCACCCGTCCGAAATATCATTTACGCCCATGTCCCCAGCTCAATCTGTTCACTTGTCTGTTTCACCGTGTTACTCGTAACTGCCATTGGTTATCTGGCCACCGGTAATGAATCATGGGATCACGTGGCGGCAGCAACCGCAGAAGTCGGTATAATTTTTGCCACAGTATTAAACGCGACAGGGATGATTTTCTCGCGTGCCGAATGGGGGCCATGGTGGACTGCAAGCCCGAGGCTTATCTCATCTGCAATTTTATGGTTTCTCTATGTCGTTTATCTGATCCTGCGGTCTTCTTTGCCCGGCTCAAAACAACGCAGAGCCAGAGTTTGCGCCGTCTTTGCTATTATCGCATTTCTCGATGTTCCAATGGTCTATATCAGTGCCCGTTACATGAAAGAGATACACCAGCCCAGCTTTACTTTTGACAATCCCTGGCAAAGAGGAGCATTTTTTATGGGCATGGTCTCAACAATGTTCTTAGCCGCAATGCTGATTTGGATAAAGACCGATATACTGAAAATTAAATCAAGGCTTGAAGCCGAATAATTGATGGAGTTTGTTCAATGTTATACTTATGTATGTCCTATTCTATCCTTCTGGTAATGCTGTTCGGGTACGTGTTCTATCTCAACGGGCAGATTGCCGACCTTAATAAAAAATTCGACTCTCGCCGGACCGGTTCCAACGACGCTATGTCTTCCGAGTCGTAGTCTAAAGCGGAAGGGCTCATCGGAATTTTTTATCGGACATGGCGGCTTTTGTGGTTTTTTCATCAGCTCGTCTTTGGCCTGATTAGATACCAGAGATGAAACTTCTTTTATCTGCGCTATATCTTTACCAGTCATTTC
>DAOUVA010000179.1 GCA_030667885.1 Phycisphaerae bacterium | reverse complement strand
CTCGAAGAAACGATGCCGAAAAGTTTTGCCGGCATGATTGAGGAAGCGAAATCAACAAAGAGAAGTCTGCGCGTCATCGAGCAAAAGCACCTCGGCACCGACCATACAATTATAGGCAAACGTCTTGGGCAGCAATGGCGGCTGCCGAATCTGATTGTTCTTGCCATCTGGCTGCACCACAGCCAGACCGTAACAATAGCTGAGGACATGCCTGAGGCAAGGATAGCGGCGGTCGTACAGTTGGCAGATTCTATTGCTCGAAAGTCCGGTATCGGCTCGGGCGGTAGTTTCGATTGGCCCGAACCGACAGAAACCATATCGCAGTGGCTTGCAATAAGCCCTGAGCAGTTACAGCAAATCAGCAGCAAACTTCCTGAAACTATCAGACAAAAGAGCAACATTTTAGGCCTGTATCTACCGAAGGCCGGTGCTAATTACTGCAAGATTGTGCATGGCGGGGCCGCTCAATTAGCCCGACAAAATACAGAATTGTCCGGCCAAAATCAACGGCTGCAAAGCGATTCGATCCATTTGGATTTTATAACGGATTTCCTTTCCGGCATTAATTCGATGAGCACCGCGATTGAAATAGCAGAAAACTTCGCAACGGCTTGGCAGAAGTTTTATCAAACAGGTATGGTTTGTCTTTATTTAGCGCCTCGGCGCCGCTCACAAACGCTTGAAGCCGTGGTTGTAGAAGAACTTTCGCAAAGCAGGATGGTCTGCTTAAATACGCCGGAAACATCTGTCATACCAAAAACAATCGCAAATAACTTCGCGATTCTGGACGCTTATGATTATGTCGACTGGCTGTTCGAGCAATTAGACGTTGACTTCGATGTGAATCGGACAAAATTGATGCCGTTACTTTCAGGCGGTAAAGCAATAGGAGTAATCGCTTTCGAACTTCATTATCCGGGTGATGCGGAGCTGTTCGAAGGAAAGTTCGGGACTTCGGCATCGATTGGAGGAGCTGCTTTAGGTATGGCCCTTGCGCAACAGAAACAGCAGCGTTTTGCCGAGCGATTTGCGAAACTTATTTCAAAACCTATAGATATCCAAACTCAGACTGCTTCTGCAGAAAATTCTTTGAATGCTTTAGCGGAGATGGCTGCGGGCGCGGCGCACGAATTAAATAATCCGCTGGCGGTGATATCAGGCAGAGCGCAATTGCTCGCAGAAGCCGAGACTGACCAGGAAAAGAAAAGAATCCTGGAACAGATTTATGAAAACTCCAGGGAGGCTTCGGCAATTATCGAGAACCTGATGGGTTTTGCTGAGCCGCCGAAGCCAAGAGCAGCACGGACAGACGTTAAACAGATGGTCGATGAAGCTATAGAGCTGGCAAAGCAAAAAACAAATGGCGCGAACATCGATGTTCAAATTGAAGCTGCCGAGGATATCGAGAGTGTCTTTGTGGATTCGGCACAGGTTGTATCAGCAATTGCAAACATTATTTCCAATGCCGCTGAATCTTACGGTGAAAAAGCCGGGCCAATAAAACTCTGCGCCGAAGCCGCAGAGTCCGGCGATACGATAAAATTGCAAATCAGCGACGCCGGCTGCGGAATGGATGCGGAAACCGTCCAAAAAGCAACTCAGCCGTTTTTCTCAGCAAAAGCGGCAGGTCGAAAACGGGGTATGGGGCTCGCCTATGCCGTACGCTTTATACAACTAAACAAAGGCTCGCTGAACATTATAAGCGAGTCCGGCATCGGAACGACAGTAACAATTTGCCTGCCTTGCAAATAAATCGCACATTTTGTGAAAAGAAACGCTATCTGACGGGTAGTTGCTGTTAAAAAAAACTACTTAAAGCAAAATAAAGGGGGGCGTTTGTGGGCGACCCCCCTTTATTTTTGAAGGAGGAGAGTAATCTACTAAGCATTACGCCGCGGCGAAAGATTTGTTCGTATTCAACTACGATGCACTGCTCATAAGCGGTTTTCGGCCCTATTTTTACTTGATTTTCCATCTCTATGTTTGTATGATCATATCTTATTGTGTAACTTTATTTTTTTTAGGAAAAGTGGTGATTTTTATCATGGGTGAGAAAAGAACATTTACATGTATGTTACGTCGGATTATCTGCTTAATTTTGTTGGTGCTAATGTGCTCATGGGCCGCCAAGCCTGTCTGGTCGGCATCGATTCACATAGAGAATGCTTCGTTCGAGGCCCCGGCGGTGGATCCCAACGGCTTTCCGGCATTACCATTTGTGGACCAGTGGACGGAAATCGACCTCGATACTCTGTCCAGCAGTAATACAGGCGTGTTCGCAAATACTCCGGCGGGTAATCCGGATCACATCGTCAATGCCGATGGAAATCAACTTGCCTTCTTAGGCTCTCAAGTCGGTAATGCTCTGGAGCAGGATTTGGCTGCTACATATAAGTCAGGCTGTGATTACCGCCTGACCGTGGCGGTTGGTGTCTCCAGCCAATTCCCGCCATCAAGCGTCGAGCCGGTCGATGCCCTTGAGCTTGTGCTCTTCTATCGCGATGGGAACGATGTTGTGGATATTGTGAGCCGGACGGTAGAAGCGACGGGTTTGTCTTCAACTCAGTTGATGGATTTCTCACTACAACTGCCGGCAGTACCGTCCGGCGATACATGGGCGGGTAAAACTATAGGCGTGGCCCTGCGTGCGGCCGGTATGCCGGGAGGATTCTGGGACCTGGATAATGTGCGGCTCATTGAGTCGTTACCAGTATCTATTCCTATCGAGAACGCTTCGTTCGAGGCTCCTTTTGTTGATCCGAACGCTTTTCCGGCATTACCATTTGTTGAAGCGTGGATAGAGTCAGACAATGATACACAGGGCAGTACTAATACAGGAGTATTCGCCAATACTCCCGGCGGCAAAACGGATCATATAGTCAATCCCGACGGCAGGCAATTAGTCTTCCTTGGTTCTGAGTTGGGTAACGGTCTGGAGCAAGACCTTAATGCCAATTACATAGTAGGCTGCGACTACCGACTAACTGTAGCGGTGGGTATATCCAGCCGATTCCCACCATCGACCATAGAGCCGTTGGATACCGTTGAGCTGGTTCTCTTCTATCGTGATGGGAATGATGTTGTGGTGGACATCGCACACCAGACGGTGGATGCTGTTGGCCTGTTTCCACAGCAATTGGTGGATTTCTCGCTACATCTGCCGACTATCAAGTCCGGCGATGCCTGGGCGAGTAAGACCATAGGTGTAGCTCTGCGTGCGGCCGGTATGCCGGGAGGATTCTGGGACCTGGATAACGTGCGGCTCATCGAGTCGTTGCCCATATCGATTCAAATCGAGAACGCTTCGTTCGAGGCTCCGACGCTAGATCCGAACGGCTTTCCGGCGATACCACTTGTTGATATGTGGACAGAAATCGATATCGACACTTTTTCCAGCAGTAATACAGGAGTATTCGCCAATACTGCGGCAGACAGTAATGATCATATAGTCAATGCCGACGGAAACCAACTTGCCTTCTTAGGCTCTGAGTTGGGTAACGGTCTGGAACAGGACCTTAACGCTGATTACAAGGCAGGTTGTAACTACCGCCTAACAGTAGCGGTGGGTGTCTCCGGTCGATTTCCGCCATCGAGCGTCGAGCCGGTCGATGCCCTGGAACTTGTGCTCTTCTATCGCGAAGGTGACGATGTGGTGGACATCGTGAGCCATGTAGTAGAGGCAATAGGATTATCTTCAACGCAAACGATAGATTTCTCTTTGTATCTGCCGACGGTACAACCCGACGATAAGTGGGCGGGAAAGGCCATAGGAGTGGCCCTTCGAGCGGTGGGTATGCCGGGTGGATTCTGGGACCTGGATCGGGTTCGTCTGGCGGAATCGCTGCCAGAACCGATTTCAGATTCGGCGGAATAAAAGATTTTTGTGAACATAATCGGGCAAAGTGGATTAGAATCCCTGTGTTCGAGAAATAATATGCACAAAGTTAACTATCTATCGGAAGTCAATAACGACAATCGTGCCGGCTTTACCCTTGTAGAGCTGTTGGTGGTGATAGGTATCCTGAGTCTGTTGATTGCGATACTATTGCCGGCACTGACCCAGGCCAAACATCACGCGCGGCGGATGGCCTGTGCGGGGAATCTCCGCCAGGTTGGAGTGGCAATTCATCTCTATGCTGATGACTTCGATGACACAATCCCCTTCGGGCCTGCCGGGCGACCGGTTACGGGCTCGAATTTCTACACGGTGACCGGTGACGTAACCAGCCTGCTGTCCCTCGAAGACGGCGCTCCTGTGGGACTGGGGCTGCTGCTGAAAGATTACCTGTCACATCAGCCAACGGTCATGTTCTGCCCGGGAGCAGACCAGCCTTCGGAAGCCAGGGAGCAGCTCGCCAAAGTCGGGCAGGCACAGGCACAGAGTGACTTCTACTATCGCCACGGGTCCGTAGCCCTGCTCACCGGCAAGCCAAAGACGTATAACATCAGACTAAGTGACCTTGGCAAAAACAGTAAGGGACAGCCAATAGCCGCCCTGGCAACGGATGTGCAGTTCCTGGCTCATGCATCGCTGGCATCATTCCAGGTCAAAACCCGAACGAACCATCAACAGACAGCCAGCAATATACTGTTCGCTGCAGGAAACGTAATTACTGTTTCCAACAGGGACGATAAGTTAACGGTGGATATCGGCACGTCCCCGTATGATGCGCTCGAACGAATCCTCGATATGTTCGAGTTGGCCGATGACTACCGCTGAAAGATATCGGACGCATTGAATTGATTTTAGAAAAAACGGCAAGAACTTTTTACAGAGATTAGCCTGATGGCGGAAATAGCGGTTGACATTGTACTGTTACCATCGGAAGAGATATCGGACAAGGCCATCGCTGCGAATAAAGAACTTCCGAAACAATACGCCGACAAAATTGTTTTGGATAAATCGAGCTGCCTACCGCATATTTCATTGGCTATGGGCTGTATTGACGAAATAGATATAGACGAGATCGATACAATTCTCAGGACAATCGCTAAAGAAACCTCATTAGGGCAGTTAAGTGCCGTCGGCATCCACATAGAAAAAAATCGAGCAGGTGAAAAAGTTTCGGTCTTTGAGATAGAAAAGACAGAAGCACTTCAATCACTTCATGAAGAAGTTATGAAGAGACTGGAACCATATTTCAGCTATGATGTAAAGGCGGAGATGGTGCTTTCTTCGGAAGAGACAAGTCAATTAACTTTGGACTGGATTAAGAATTATCCTGAAAAATCGAGCTTCGAGAAATTTTTTCCTCATATTACAATCGGTTACGGGGAAATAGAGATTTTCTCATTTCCAATGAAATTCGAGATTTCAAAACTTGTGTTATGCCATCTTGGAAATCACTGCACATGCAAAGTAATCCTTGCCTCGGTGGGCCTGACACAAAACTGAGGGTAATACCATTAGATGCTGAGAGAAAAATATCTTGAGTTATCGAGCGGATTCAGCTATTCTTAAATTTAGCAGCCTGGTTTCGGTTATCCGGGCTGAATAAGAAATAATACAACAAATCAGAGGGCACACAGATATTTAAGGAGTAAGAACGATGGAAATGAAACGTCGAGAATTTTTAGCCAGGTCAATTTCGGGAGTGGGCGGAGTTATTTTCGGTTCAGAGGCTTTTGGAGCCGCAAGGCGGAAGTCCACCAAGCATAATCCATACGAACTTGTCCCATTGGGAAAAACGAAGATAAAGATTTCCCGCGTTGGTCTTGGTACGGGAATGAGCGGCGGCAATCGTCAATCGAATCATTCGCGTATGGGCACAGAGAAGTTTAATGCTCTGGCAATGGGGTGTTATGAACGCGGTGTCAGGATGTTTGACGTTGCGGACTTGTATGGGACGCACCCGTGTTTAGCAAGGGCATTTAAGAATATGCGCCGCGAAGATTATGTGATAGGAAGCAAGATATGGTTTCGCAGCGGCGGAATACCGGAACCTGAACGCCCCAGCCCGGACATTGTCGTAGAACGCTTTTTAAAGGAGTTGAAGACCGATTATATCGACCTGCTTTTATTCCATTGTACTACAAGCGAGAAATGGCCGGAGGAACTGAGTGACCAAATGGAAATTCTGGCAAAGCTCAAGAAGAGAGGTCTTGTCCGGGCACATGGTGTTTCATGTCATTCAGTAGTGGCCCTTGAGAGGTGTATTAATGAGCCCTGGGTCGATTCGGTTCATGCCCGCTTTAATCCGTATGCAGTAAGCATGGACGTCAAGACTGCCGAAGAGGTTCCCAAGGTAGGAGCAGTCCTCAAAGCGATACGCAAACAGGGTAAGGCCGTGATAGGGATGAAGATTATAGGCGAGGGAAAGTTTAGCAATAGCTCAGAAAAACGCGATGAATCCATTAAGTATGCGTTTGAGTCGGGCTGTCTGGACGCAATGGTCGTAGGCTTCGAGAAAGTCGAAGAGGTTGACGACTTCGCCGTGCGAGCCCGCAAGGTATCCGTCGGCCAGGGTGTGGGCCAGCTACTTACGGGCAGGCCTGTACGGGTAGCTTAGGTCCGAAAACATAGATAAACCAACCGCAATAAATTAAGTTGCTCCTGGATAAGGTCAATTCTTATATTGCGCGCAATATCCACAAAACTGATAACCGATTGTTTATAGGGCTACGTGATCGTGGCCCTTTTATATTTGTTTATTCTTAAAGCCCGTCTTTTGTTAATCCGAATCTAACGTATAACACCCCGGCATTTCTTCACTTCGTGAAGCAAAACGGCGGAGGTAAGTTTCGGAGAACTATCAAAAAGATCGGATAATCGTGGAAGATAAACAACGACATAGAAGATTGCGTCTGCTCCTCAAGAAGCTGAATAAACAACGCAAGAAGCAGGCGAAACAAATAGATATACTCTGCAATGACTTTATTGCCGCCCAGAGAGACTTTATCAAAAGTCTGAAGACGATAAGCTTTATAGCGAATTTCTACGAGTCAATCATTGGTATAACAGACTTAAATACCCTCTTATACTCCGTAGTCCAACTGATCAAAGAGGAAAACACAGATGCAAATGTTAGCTTCTTTTTGCGTCAGTCTGACAATTTTGAGCTATATATGTTCGAAAGTGAGCAACCGATCACTCTTGAAAAGCAGCAACTTGAAAATTCTTTCACCCCGGAGCTGATGGACAATATCTGCAAGTCCAACAAAGTATGCACACTCGATGATATGTTTGCAATGGGCCTGCAGGGCAATCTGATTGGATTCAATCAAATCTCAGGTGTGACAATCCCACTGGGCCAGCCCGGCTCATCATTCGGCTTTTTACTGATTTATCGTTCGTCCGAAAATAAACTGACCATCGAGGAGATAAACAACATTTCCGCTGTAACCTGCGGACTTTCCCGTGCTATACAATCCTGCCAGGCAACGCTGCACTCTGCCGACTAACAATCCTGCTGAAACACGACATTATCGGCCCTAAATCGTCCCTAAAGTGAATAACAATTCAGACATACGGCTCATAACCTGTGGGATAAAATCAAAATATGAACACATTCGTGCTGTATGAAAAAAAATAAAAAATGAAAAAAAATAAAAAAATAAGTTAAACACCCCATTTAGTGAGTCGATAAGCGTTCATGCCGCTTCAGATGCCCAGAGGCAGTATTTTGAAAAAAAAATAAAGGAAACAAGTATTTAATTAGGAGAAATTGAAAATGGTAACAACAGCTAAAAGAAAATCTGGAACCAAGGCCAAGGCGACTAAGAAAAGACCTGCCTCAAAGGCCAAGGCGACCAAAAAGAGCGCAAGCTCAAAACGCTCTACGGCTAAGAAGCGAGTAACCTCAAAGCCCAAAGCGACCAAGAAGAGGTCCGCTTCAAAGCCCAAAGCAACGAAGAAAAGAACCGCTTCAAAGCCCAAAGCGACAAAGAAGAGGACAACTTCAAAGCCCAAGGCAACAAAGAAAAGAACCGCTTCAAAACCCAAGGCAACAAAGAAGAGGACAACTTCAAAGCCCAAGGCAACGAAGAAAAGAACTGCTTCAAAGCCCAAAGCAACGAAGAAAAGAACCGCTTCAAAGCCCAAAGCAACGAAGAAAAGAACCGCTTCAAAGCCCAAGGCAACAAAGAAAAGAACTGCTTCAAAGCCCAAAGCAACGAAGAAAAGAACCG
>DAOUVA010000051.1 GCA_030667885.1 Phycisphaerae bacterium | reverse complement strand
TGTGGTTTTTCAAAGGCAGCATCGGGCCGATGTATCGCTTTGCTATAACAACATTGTCGATAAACAGATGGTCGTCACTATCTGCCGCCCATGTTCCGCCGTGGTAGATGTTTATCCAGATACGCTCGATCTTCAACTCGGGCACATCTCGCATACGTACATCTGTTTTCTCGAACGCGAGCCTTCCATCTACCCAGCCGCGAAGGATGCCGTCGTTCTTTCCCGGCGTGTTCATTCTTACGTATTGTTCGATACAGTACCATCGATTATTCTCAAGATATCCCAGTTTATCTTTCTGCCAAATCCAGGCGCTTCCATATTTGCCCCGCATATCAGCGTGATAGCAGTAGAAACCTGTTGGCGTCTTTCCTTCTTTTTGTCCCTTGAACTGGCCGCGTGCCGACCATCCATTTCGGCCATTGCTTGGTCTGCCTCCCCAGCCTCCCCGATTGTACGTACCGCCGATACCGGGAAGCTTGCCGCCCCTTCTGGGGTCCCAATCGCTCCCGAGACGAAGATAGTACCGAAAGTATATCTCTTCCGGCTCGCCACCCGTCTTTTCCTTGAAATTATATTCGATACTTGCGCCGTAGTGGTCGCCCTTACGTACTTCGATTTGCAACGCCTTGTTTTGCAGTGGCTCAAAGCTCCGCTCTTTGTCCTCGTTTACCACACGGACGGTCTTTCGTGTTCCGCCTGACCAGTACTTGTGCCACTGGTCGGACTCGAAATCAGTAAAGAGGATAACGTTTGAATCTTTTTCAATTCCTTTGTCACTGGCATACTTAGCCGCTAAACCTCTTTCAACTGGTGTTTGTACACCGAAAGAGATAACGGTCGGTGTTAAGCAAATCGCAGTGAGCAACCAAATCAATCTACAGGTATTCTTTGAACTATATGCAGTCACGTCGAAACCCTTTCTTAGCAATAGAGAATGTTCAGTGTATTATAACGTCAGAGATGAATTTGTGCAATTAATTCGGTCTTAAGGCTCGTAGTTCTCATAAATCCGCCGCAAGGATAGAGTGTGAATCGGATGGAAGGTACAACTTGTATCCTGCTAAGATTCTCTTTGTGTTAGTCGAAAAGAGAAGATAGATTGACAGATAGACATTAGGAAATAAAATGGCAAATGAGTCGTTTTTCATCAAATAGAATTTACTTCAGGGTGAAATACCTGCAAAGGGAAGATATGATTTAATTACTAAGAAACAGAAGAAGTATCAGAAAGTTCGCAGACAAAATTATTGAGCCGGAGAAGATTGAAATACTGAAGGAGGCTTTGTTAAGGTCACCTTCTTCGAGGGGTATCGATCCGTGGGAATTTATTTTTGTGGATGATAGCGAACTTCTAAAGCAACTGGCTCTTTGCAAGCCGCATGGGGCCGGGTTCCTAAAGGAAGCCGCACTTGGTATTGTTATTTGTGCCGACGAGCAGAAAAGCGACGTATGGGTTGAGGATTGCTCTATAGCATCCATTCTCGTCCAGATGGTTGCTCAATCGATTGGCCTGGGCAGTTGTTGGATACAAATCAGGAAAAGAAAGTTTGATGACCATACGACTTCGGAAGACTGCATCAGAAACTTACTGAATATTCCGGGCGGCTTGAAGGTCGAATCAATAATCGCTCTCGGATATCCGGCCGAGAAAAAAGAGCCTATTCGGCGAGAAAATCTCAAATACGAAAAGATGCGAATTAACTATTACTGAAGATATAATGAATGACGCAATTACAAGGCACTGCCAGGAATTGAACCGCTGCAATCAAAGAGGGGGGCGGATGTTGTCTGTCTTTGATTTACTCGCGGCAAAAACTTTAGACCTGGATTTGGCGGCTTATTTAATGGCCCGTATTAGTAGGGGGGCGTCTTTCATGGTTGGTTCGGTCCCGGGCGGAGCTGGTAAGACGACAGTTATGTGCGCCTTGCTGAATTTCGTGCCCGTGGATGTTCCGCTGATTGCAGCAATACCGCAGGAAGTTTATAAGGCATCGAAGACAGCGACATCGCCGCGAGCTTGTTATATATGTCATGAAATTGGCTCCGGTTCGTATTTTGCGTATTTGTGGTCGGATGCATTGAGGACTTATTGCAGGTTGTCTGAAAACGGACATATGCTGGCGACGAATTTGCACGCGGATGACCTGGAAGAAGCAAGAGATCAGGTATGCGGTGATAATGATGTTCGCCAAGAACATTTTAACAGGTTTGAGCTGCTCATATTTCTGCGCATCGAGGGCACTTACACTAAAACCCATCGCCGGATTGAAAAAGTTTACTCAAGTGACGGCTTGTCTGACCATGTGTTGGTATTTGACGCAGGCAATAAAAAAAAGATTGAGCCAAAAGTAAATAACTATATGGCAGAGCCGGATTATGTCATCGCTTGTCGGGAGTTCCTCAAAAAGAATGCTCCGAAGACACGCACTATCGAGCAGACTCGTCATCAGGTGGTGGAGTTTCTTGCTCGGAATCTTTCCTTGTAGTACTATAGAAACTTATAGAATGACTAACTAAGAATAGGATGGAGTGAACATGAGATATCGACGGTTGGGAAAAACAGATATTCGAGTATCGGTTATTGGAATCGGAACATGGCAGCTCGGAGGAGAATGGGGCAAGATGTTCGAACAGTTCGCGGTTGATGCGATACTTGAGAAAGCCGCTGAGCAGGGCGTTAACCTGATTGATACGGCCGAATGCTACGGCGATCACCTGTCGGAAAAGCTGATTGGTCAGACCATCAAAGGCCGGCGGGAAAAGTGGATTATCGCTTCTAAGTTTGGTCACAGATTCAAGCCGAATTTCGAACGTGACAATTTATTTGAGCCGGTACAGGTTCAGGAGCAACTTGAAGAATCATTAAGATCGCTGAAGACCGACTATATCGATCTTTACCAGTTCCATAGTGGAAACGATGAGATGTTCGATGTGCCCGGATTATGGGAAATGTTGCAAAAGCAGGTCAAGGCCGGTAAGGTTCGGCATCTGGGTATATCTATTAGCAGCAAACAAGATAGAATTTATCAGGTGGATAAGTCATCTGCAGTGGGAGCAGAAGCAATCCAGGTAGTATATAACAGATTAGAGCGAAAGCCGGAGGAGAAGGTTTTTGACTCCTGTATCCGGCAGAACTTGGGCGTGTTGGCAAGGGTTCCTTTGGCGAGTGGATTTCTAAGCGGTAAATATAGCAAAGATGCGAAGTTTGCCGGCGGTGATGTACGGAGCATCCGGCAGGATGATGAAATGAGCGAACTTGTTGAAGAGGTTTCAAGAGTAAAAAGCGAAGTTCCACAAGGTACGCCCATGGCCCAATGGGCCCTTGCATGGTGTTTGCGACACCCGGCTGTAACATGTGTGATCCCGGGCTGTAAGACGGTTGAGCAGGTTGAATCCAATGCGATGGCCGCCGATCTGCCGGATATTAGCGATGACCATCCGCAGGCTGTATAAACATTTATATTAACTTAAACTAAAGTGAAGGAGGTCATTCTATGTCAAGTAATCCTATTTATCGGCGTGATTTTCTCGGGAAGCTGGGTAAGGTTTCGTTGGGGACAGTTATGGCCGGCGGGCTGCCTTTGGAGATGGTGAGTGCCCAGGAGCAGCAAAAGCAAAGGAAGTGGGAACCTGTCTCCGGACGAAAAGTGCGTGTCGGAATCGTAGGTTATGGCGTATGTCGTTTTGGTGCGGCCTTTGGTTTTCAGGACCATCCTAATGTCGAGATTGTTGCAGTCAGCGATTTAATCCCCGAGCGGCGGCAAGGTTTGATGAAAGTGTGCCGGTGTGATAAGTCTTACGAATCCTTAGAAGTGTTGGTGAAGGACCCAAGGATAGAGGCGGTGTTCGTCGCAACCGATGCACCGAATCATGTGCGGCACTGCATTGAAGTGCTCAAGCACGGTAAGCATGTGATGACTGCTGTCCCGGCGGTTTTTGGGTCTATCGAACAAGCCGAACAGCTTCTGGAGACGGTACAGAGAACAGGCTTGAAATATATGATGGCTGAGACGAGCTGTTTTCGGGCCGACTGTTATGGCATGCGCAAAATCTACGAGGCGGGAGGATTTGGCAGACTTGTCTATTCGGAAGGAGAGTATTATCACTACCATGCAACGCCGATCGATTTGTTCAAAGGCTGGAGGGTTGGCATGCCGCCTCTATGGTACCCCACACACTCCACGGCTTACTATGTGGGCGTAACGTCAAAACGATTCACCTCGGTATCTTGTATAGGCTTCAATGCGGGATTCCAGGCCTATCGGCCCGGGGCCAACAAGTACAACAATCGATTCACAGACGAGGTCGCTCTATTTAAGACCAGCGAAGGCGGCTCGTCTCGAATGCTTATGTGTAAAGGTATCCAAGACCTCGTTGTAGAAAGGGGCCGTGTCTTTGGTGAGCGGGGGTGGATGGACGGCACAGAATATCACGGTATTGAGAAGAAGCTACCGGATATAACTCGTCCACCGCTTCCGCCCGGAATGCCTGCCGGCGGACACGGTGGCTCACACGGACTGTTGGCAAATGAGTTTATAACCTCGATTCTCGAAAATAGAGAACCGTTGGTGAACGTCTATGAGGCTCTTGCGATGACTGTGCCGGGGATTGTTGCTCACCAATCTGCGATAAGGGACGGTGAAACACTTAAGATACCGCAGTACGTCCCACCCAAAGCTTAGAGACCAAAAAGTTTCTCTTTGCTGTTAATCTTGGCATTGATTATTATTGACAATTGCAGAATATTTTGCTCTAAATTCATTGTGGAATTTATATAAATCCTTGGAAATAAACTAGGGGGAAATTTTTCAGGAGGCACAGATCTAAAATGAAACGTAAAAAGAACATGAATCGTCGTGAATTGCTGGGCTCTGCCGCAGTTTCATCAATAGCTTTTGCAGTTGTCCCCAGGCACGTATTGGGAGGCCGCAATTATGTTGCTCCGAGTGATAAGGTGACTGTTGCAAATATCGGATGCGGCACGCAGGGCCTTCGCGAAATGCCGGGCATGCTTGAAAATCCGGACGTGCGGATAGTGGCCGTATGCGATGTAAATAAATTTACTACCAATTATATTGATTGGTCATCGAACGGCATACGAAACGGCATCCGGAACACATTGAATGACCAGGCCTGGGGTGCCGGTTATAAGGGTATTCCGGGCGGGCGTGACATAGGCCGGGAGTACGTGGAAAAGTATTACGCTAAAAACATGCCTTCAGGAAAATACTCCGGATGTAATTCTTATGAGGATTTTCGTGAATTGCTCGAAAAGGAAAAAGACCTGGATGCCATAAAAATTATGACGCCGGACCATCTTCATGCGACAGTAGCTGTTGCCGCGATGAAAAAAGGAAAGCACGTCGTGACCCATAAGCCGATTGCGAACAGGGTATCGGAAGGGAGGCTGACCATTGAAACGGCTCGGCGGAAAAGAGTTAAAACGCACCTTCTGGCATGGAGCGACAGACGTGGAAACAAACTTACGAGAAAGTGGATCAGGGAAGGTGTAATTGGCAAACTCAGGGAAATACACAACTGGTCGCACAGACCCGTGTGGCCCCAATGGACCTCAAATCCTACGGACACGCCTCCAATACCGAAGGGATTTAACTGGAAGCTGTGGCTGGGCCCTGTGCCGGATCGTTCTTATCACCCGAATTATACACATAACGTTTTTCGTGGTTGGTATGATTTCGGTGGCGGCAGTATCGCAGACATGGGACATTACAGCCTGTTTCCCTTATTCCGGACCCTTGGCATAGAGACTCCGCCGACCAGTGCTGAAGCCTATGGAACAACTACGAAGACTATCGTAGATCAAGTCAGCCAGGCGGTGAACAATAATGTGGCCTTCCCTTATTCCTGCATGATCCGGTTCAAGTTCCCAAAGCAGAAGGAATTGCCCGCTTTTGATCTCTTCTGGTACGATGGAGGCATGAAGCCATTTCCTCCGGAAGAGCTTGAGGTGGATAATAAATCAATACCGGGCGAGGGAATGATGTTTGTCGGTGATAAAGGTAAAATCCTGGCGAGCTTCCACGGTGAAAATCCGCAGATTATCCCGGAAAAGAAAATGCGGTCTTATGCCGGTGAAAAAGAGGTTCCCGAAGAAGAGCGTTCAAGAAGATCGAACACCTGGGTAAGTTCCATTAAAAACAATGAAGAATCACCCGGCAGCTTCCTGTTTGCAGGTCCCGTTACTGAAACTATCAATCTCGGTGCTGTGGCATTAAGGGCGGGAAGAAAAGTGGATTATGATACAGCAAGCATGAAAATAACCAACTTCGAGAGAGCAAATAAATATCTGACACGGCAGTACAGAAAGGGTTGGGAGCTTTGAAAATATATCTGTTTAAACCTTTGTAAGAAAAGATATAAAGGATTAAATTTTTCAAGAGAACTATGGGATTGGGTTTACTTTTTTAAAGGGATCAGCCATATCTCTGCCACCTGGGCACCTCTTCCGCCTTCTGCGCACGTCCAGGTCAGTTTTAACTTGCCATCCTTGGTTGCCTCTTCTGGAATAGGGAATTTGTTTACAGGTGTCTTTCCGGTCTCAATCATTTCATGGATTTGAAATTTATCGTCAGCCGTTAACTGAATTTTCGACTGGAACCGTCCGGTGTATGCAACTTTCAAGATATAACTTGAATGGGGGTCCAAATTTTCATAGACAACATTTAAAGGTGTTTCATACAGGGTAGTTATTTGATTCATCCATGCCAGCGGTATGGCACTTCCATCGAATCCTTTCGCTTGTACCGTATGGATCCATTCTCGGCCTTTCAATCCTGCGCCAAAACTTACCCGAGGCGATTGCAAACTGCCCGGGTCTTCTTCCCACACCGGATAATCAGCGAGTCGTGGGGTGTCTATAGATTGTCCCAAATTGTCATAAAAACCACCCGGCCCAGGGTTACTCCGATTAAGCATATTATCTATGGAAGCTGACCGTGCATCTTCATCTGTTATCTTCCGGATTCTTTCGAATTGCGATAAAAGCCAAATGGCATTATTTAATGGGGTATCAATATAATCCATAAAATCACCCCGTCCCGGCTTCGCTTTATGTTTTTTCACTGAGGTTTGTGAACCAATGGTCTCGAATAAATAATCGGCAATCTCCCAGCAACGTTCTTTATAATCTTGAGCAACCGGTTTCTCCCACTTTTGATTTAAAATGGATTCAGCCTGTTTCATTTTTTCCTGACTATTAATGATAGTGACGTTTCGTAAAATCCCCCTGGCTTCTGATTCCAATGCTGTTTCATGAATCAGCCGCTCTCGAGTATATGCATCGTAGTAAGCTCGCAGCAGTCCCATTTGGAACCGATAATTTTTAACAACCTCACGCGGGAACTGTTTTTCCATATTTTTCCATTGGTTTAGTGTTACCTCGACAGAATTGTTGGCTATCAGAGGCCCTTGCCAGTTTTTTTCCTGTGCTAATATCCCCTGGGCAATATCTTCCGAAAAATCGGGGTGAATAAATAACCGGCTGTATTCTCTCAAGGTTTCGATAACCGGTGTCTCCGGGTCCCAGTCCTGGTCGCTCCAGATAAATTTATTCACGTCATCATTAATCCCTTCAGAATAACTTATACTTCCATCAGCAAACTCGTCCAGAGCATTATGAATCACTTTCTCTGCGGCCGGACGCGGATTGTAACATTCCCGTCCCAGTGTCATAGCAAAAGCCAAATCCCAATCTTTTACCGGATACTGGCAACTGATACTGTGAGTAATATCCGGGTAACGGCGGATAGGAATCTCGGGATCTACGATTTTTCGAATTTCAGGTAAAGGTGTTTTAATCCAGGGCCCAAATACGACCCCGCCAAACCAGGGATATCTCAGATTGACATTCTTGTAAAAAGCATCCAACCACTCTTTAGTTGGACGAAACGCCTGAGGAGACACCCAGATTTTCGCTTTTGGATGATATTTATTAAGGACTTTAGCCACTTTTTCCAGCCACATGAAAAGAATGTCGGGATGTAAGTCCCCGGGGTCACCACCTGGCACAAAGACAACGTCAATACGTTTCAGTTTTTTAAAAATCTCCTCTCTCTCCTCTAATTCTTCTCGAACGGAGTCTGGGTGCGCATAATCTTCTCCGATATTGGGATACCATATCCAAACATCCATTCCATAGGAATCGATGATTTCTGCCTGTTTGTTCATCATTTCTATCGGGGGAAGTTTCATATGCGGACTCGTCAAAGTGTCGTCACTTCTTGGCGGAATAATTTCGATACAGTTGGCTCCGAAAATCCCCAGTTCCCGGATATACTGATCAAACTGTACCTGATCCCATGCGTCATAGGCATTTGTCTTTGGCCGGTATCCCAGTTGGTGCCCGCGAATAGCGTATCGAGGGGAAGTGGTAATTTTTAAATTGTCTGGAGCTAAAATCGAACCGGGTTTCATATATAAGTTGCGGAGCAATTTTCCGACACCATAAAAGACTCCCCTCGGATCATTCCCTACCACTAATATTGCATTTTCCTTAATTAAAAGTCGAAAGCCTTCTTTGTTAAGAGTTTGACCGTTTTCGAAAATATCCGAATATGGACCTGCGAAAGACTTTATTTGTTCTTTTTGCCCAATAGCGATGACCAGCTGTTTATTCCTTGGCCACCTTGTTACCGTGTTCAATTGAATACCTGTTCTTTTCTGTATCTCTTCCCGCAGGACCGTTATTGCTTTCTGCTCTAATTTATCCATTTTTCGAGGTGTAACGATAACACTATTAGTGAAGTCAAGATTTGCCTCTGATGCCGGCAGATTTAAAGGGGATATGAGAATTGAAAAGAATAGTACAAGGATATAATGACTTCTGAATCGCATACAAAACCTCCTCAATTTTTTTATAGATATATTGTTAAATTATTACGTCCTTTTCCTCATTTATTTCACTGTCTTCCTCCCCCAAAGCGCGACGGATCTCTGTGATATCTTCTTTTAATCTTTGTTGAAACAGGGCAATATCTGAACTGTGTATTATAATATTTGCGCCCGCTTTGGCCCATTTAATTTGTAATTGGGCTCCTTCGGAGAAATGAATACCTACGCCTAACCCTTTTTCTCTGACTTTAGAAATAGTCTTTCTCACGACATCCTCGAATCGGGGGTCATGATATTTTTCAGGAAGCCCGAGGCTTACAGATAGATCGTGTGGACCTATGATAACTCCATCGAGGCCTGGCTCTGACAATATTTGTTCCAGCCTTTCTAAAGCCGGAACGCTTTCTATATTGATTATTAAAAACTTGTCTTTGTTCCAGTCTCTAAGATAATCTTTAAGTTCAGGTTCAAGAGAATCTTGATTTTGCAATGCCTCTTTCAATCGCGCCCCTTTTAACGGACGCAATTTTACAGCGCCAACGAGTTCCCTGACCTGCTCTGGAGATTCAATATATGGTGCAAGAATTCCTGATGCTCCTCCATCAAGGACTTTATATACTTCTTGCGGATCAGGAGTAGGAATACGGACAAGCGGAGGTAATCCGTACCCCGTGTAAACCTGACACATCTGGGCAAGAGTGGTTCTGTCAATAGGAATATGTTCGGTATCTATAAATACAAAATCCGCGCCTGTTCTCTTTACAGCCAAAGGCCATAGAGGAGAAGCCGAAAGAATTGCGGTTCCATAAAGGCGTTCACCTTTTTTGAGACGATTTAAGAATTCTGTGCTATCCATTTACTTATCCTAATCTTATTTATAGATGATAATTTCTAATAAGTGTGATTTTATCATATAGATCTTTTGGGAGCAAAGATATCATTTTTGAAGCGATTTCAGAAATAAGAAAAGGGCATAACTACTCTGTGATTATGATTGTTTCTTATCGATATAAACAACCGCCCTTTGCTTCATTACGTCTGCGCTTAAGAGAAATTTTCGTTTATCAGAGGCCTCGATTACGCGGATGACCTCAGACCATGCAGAGGCCTGGGGTAGAAATTCCTGCAAGTGGTTTTTAGACTGACTTAGGAACTCTTTGTTAAGCACATTGTCCTTTTTATTACTAAAGAAGCCTATATAAAGCATGTCCATTTCCACTAAATCGCCAAAGAAATGTGTTCCGAGTGAAAGATCAGCAACTAATCCTTCACGCAAAGTGTCTATCTCACAAAGTACGGAAACTGTATTTATTTCAGCAAACGAGACCGGCACTCCCAGGGATGGTGTACTGGTTCCCCAGCGGCCGGGGCCAAGGAGCATAATAGTCTTCGTTTTTCCATTTTCTTCCAAATGTGTCAGTTTCCCTATCAATCGGGCAATAGTGTAGCGATCACTTTCGGTAAGATTGCCGTAGGCGGATGGTTCCACGAAGATAAGTCTGTCAATAGAAAGCGCTTTACTACGGCCGATGATACCGCTTTGTGCCTGGAGAATTAGGTTTTCTTTCGCAATAGAAGGGATAGAAAGATCTATTGAGGCCCCTTTCTCGATTTGAATTGGGCGGCACTGGACAAGGTTGATTTTATAAGTGCTGTCACTTAAAAAGTTTGCGGTAAACTCAATATCGACATGGCTGCCATAAGCTTTTTTGAGAATATCGAGCATCTCACGCATATCTTCTATAAATGCCGTTCTGGAAAATATCTTGTCGAAGGTAAGTATCCAGGGGCGTGTACCACTCTTGTTCTTACGCTGAATAGTCTTTTCCATTTCCCTGTCAACAGAAGCGAACAATTCTGCCGGCAGTTCCGCACCCTGTTCGACAATATCGGTAAAGTAGCTGGATGTGAAGATATCTTTGTCCAAATCCAGTATATCAACCTTTTTTTGGGCGTATCGGGCAACTTCATCAAAACCGGCCTGTGGGTGTTTGCCGGGTGCGTTTAGAGCAACCAGGCGAGTATAATCGTCATCGGACCGGTTTACCGCTCTTGTGCCCAATCCAAAGACCAGTCTCAACGCTCCCGCTTCAGGATTAATTCCTTCGTCCCAGACATAAGGATTATAGGATAGACCGACCCCGGCGAGCTGGGGCAGGAAAAACTTTCCGTACGGCTTGCCCGACACTCTTTGGACAAGTAAGGCCATTTGTTCGTCCTGTTCCAGAACATTTCGCTGGGCACGATAAGCAAGCGCTTTTTCACTCATGGTACTGGCATAAATTAAACGCACTGCGTTTATAAATTCTTCCAGGCGTTTTTGATGTGTTCCCTGATTGGCGCAGAAGACACTTTCGTACTTACCTGAAAATGCGTTGCCGAAATTGTCTTCCAGCAAGCTGCTTGAGCGGACAATAATTGGAGATTGCCCGAAGTAGTTAAGCATATCTGAAAACCGAGTGATAATATAATTAGGGAAATTGCCGTCAAGTATCCGCTTCCGTGCTTCCTCGGCTCCGTCAAGTAAAGTAGCAGGATTTTTCTGATTCTGCCGTATGGACCAGCAGTCGTTTTCAACAAGAAAGGAATAAAAAATATCCGAGCCGATAAAAAAGGAATCTACCGACTCAAGCAACGCTGCCCAGCGAGGACTATTCTTCCTGAGAATAGCGCGGGCGAGAAGCATTCCTACGGCTTTGCCGCCTATCATTCCGGAACCAATCAGGCGTTTCCAGAAATAGATAAGGTCCGACAGAGTTAGATACTTTTCAGCAAGGGCAAGGATTCGCTCATCGCGTGATATCAACTGCTTGAGCTGGCGATGGAACATTGTGTCAACGGTCCGGGCGGAACATTCGTCATTATTATATGACTCCAGCAATTCTTCCGCCTGTATAAATCTGCGGTCCCACATGCCTACCATTCGGTAGGAAGCAGACTGCAATCCGGGCCAGGGGGCAGATGTCAATATATTTGAAATGGTGGTACTTTCTGTAACCGGAGTAAATTCATCGCCATCCCGAACATGAAGCATGAACATTGTCGAAGAATGCCGCTCGTGAACTTTAAGGGGATAAACATATATTTTATCTTCGTATCTATAAATATCCAGAAGAAGCTGCGTTGTCTCTGAGATTGGCAAAGCAGCATGATAAGAATGATAATTTCTCAGTACGGCAAAATAGGCAACAGTTTCAAGCTCATATAGATAGGGGCAGGTAAGCCTGAAGAAGTTTCCAAGCATACGCTCACTGAAGCACTCAATTGCAAGTTCCGAAAGGGAATCGAAAACATAATACGCATCCCGCCCCGTCTGCTCGATGACCTCGTGAATTTTGGTGATAAATATTTCAAATCCTGCTGCGGGGTTGAGCTGATATATACGGGCTCCTGAATCTCTTGAAACAAGCTCTTTATGCTTTGCAAAACGAAAGTAAACAATTTTCCGTCCTTCGCTTTGTGCGTCGGTTACAAAAGGCTCTACAAAAGGCAAATAGTCGTCAATGGAATCCACCTGCCATACAACGTTGTCTCCCGGCCTGATGCCATGGAGTATTTTATCTAAGGCCGGTAGTCCGGTGCTTGGTTGTGTAACTGCCATTAGGGCTCTCCATATTTATTAAACTTTAATAAAAAATCCTTAGGCAATCGATATAATCAATTATACCTTACAAACACTATTATATATATGCATATTCATCTTTCACCTCTTTACTATCCGTTTTTTATTAATCGGGAGCTTTCCCGGCCTGAATTATCGTAAATCCTTGATTTTGCTAGCGCTATATGATAAGGTAGCAATACTATCCAGAGCACATATGTGCTTGTGTACTCTGCGTTTATTGGTTTTGAAGGAGTAATTTATGCGATACAAAATAGCAGTGGTTCCGGAAAAATGTTCCGGCTGTCGGATTTGTGAGATGGCCTGTGCCATACACAGGCAAAAGATAAATAATCCCAAGAAAGCAAGGATACGAGTAACTACTATATATCCGCATCCGGTGGTGCGTATGCCGGTGGTGTGCAATCAGTGCAAAGATGCCAAGTGTCTTTCCGCGTGTCCGACTGATGTGATATACAGACAAAACGGAGTGGTTAAGATACATCAGGATGGCTGCATCGGTTGTCACGCATGTGTGGACGCTTGTCCTTTTGGCGCGATGTATGTTCATCCGGATATTGATGTGCCTCTGAAATGCGACCTGTGTGAGGACAGCGGCCAGCCGCAATGTGTGAAGATGTGTCCGACGGGTGCGATAGTGTTTATGCCGGAGCACGTATTCGGCCAGGCTCATCGGCTCAATAATGTCCTCTCTTATACGCACATGAAGGAGATAGAGTATATTGAGCATGGTGAACCGAAACGTCTGCACTACGCCGACAACAACGCCGCCGAAGGTCGCGACAGAACAGGAGATGAATAATGAAACAGCATAAGGGCGGATATTTCAGAAAGATACTGCATATTGATATGACCGGCGGCACCAGCAAAACCGAAGCTGTCGATGATGAGTTTATCGCCAGCTATATAGGTGGAAGAGGTTTTGCGATAAAGCTATTGTGGGACAACCTTTCAAAGAATAATGGCCGGGTGAATCCACTCGGGCCGGAGAATATGCTCGTCGTGGCGGCAGGGCCGCTGACCGGTGTTTACCTGCCGAGTTCGGGAAAGAATTCCTTTGCGTCCATCTCACCGGCTACCGGATTGTTCGGAGATTCGAGCATGGGTGGCGGTTTTGGTGTCGAATTACGGCAGGC
>DAOUVA010000317.1 GCA_030667885.1 Phycisphaerae bacterium | reverse complement strand
TGAGGGCTATACTGCAAGCGACATAGTTGCCCGTTATAAACGAATGAAAGGCTTCAACGTTCTGCATCCCATGGGCTGGGATGCTTTCGGGCTGCCTGCAGAACAATATGCCATTAAAACAGGAACTGCTCCTAAAGAAACGACACAAAAGAACATAGATAATATCCGCAAGCAAATCAAATCCCTCGGTTTCAGCTATGACTGGGACAGAGAAGTGAACACTACCGATCCGAATTACTACAAGTGGACACAGTGGATTTTCCTGAAATTCTTTAACAGTTATTTCGACGAGACCGAACAAAAAGCGAAACCAATCGAAGAGCTGCATATTCCGGAAGGATTGAGTGAACAAGAGAAACAAAAATACATAGCAGAGCATCGTCTGGCGTATGAGGCAGAGGTTGCGGTCAACTGGTGCCCTGAGCTCGGGACGGTTTTAGCCAATGAGGAAGTTATAGGCGGGCTTAGCGAACGCGGCGATCATCCGGTAATCAGAAGGCCGATGCGGCAATGGATGCTGCGAATAACAAAATACACCGAAAGACTGCTCGAAGATTTAGCCGAAGTTGACTGGCCGGATTCTATTAAAAAACTGCAAAAGGACTGGATAGGCAAAAGCATTGGCGCCGAAGTAAAATTCGAAATAGACAATTGCGAACGGGACATCTGGGTATTTACGACGCGACCGGATACGCTTTTTGGTGCTACTTATATGGTGTTCGCCCCAGAGCTTGAAGCGGTGGATATTATTACAACCGATGACCATAAAGAAGAAGTTAAAGAATATCGTGAGCAGGCGGCCCGGAAAAGTGACCTTGATCGTACTGATTTGGCAAAAGAGAAAACCGGAGTTTTTACCGGCGCTTATGCAATAAATCCTGTTAACGGCAAAAAGATTCCCATCTGGATTAGTGATTATGTTCTGATAAGCTATGGAACGGGCGCAATTATGGCTGTCCCCGCTCATGATGAGCGTGACTTTGAATTCGCTACAAAGTTCGAACTGCCGATTGTCCCGGTTGTTGAGCCGGAGGACAGTGAACAAGCTGAACTGGTCAGGCAAGGAAATTTGTGCTTCGCCGGCGACGGCAGGGCGATTAACAGCGGCCAATTCGATGGCCTGAGTACGACGGAATTCAAGGAGCAAATCACGGACTGGCTCGCAAAGAAAGGCCAGGGTAATAAAGCTGTTAATTATAAGCTGCGTGACTGGCTCTTCAGCAGGCAGCGTTACTGGGGTGAGCCGTTTCCAATATTACATACAGAGAACGGGAGCATCGTAGGACTTTCGGAAGAAGAACTTCCCCTGGAACTGCCCGTGGTCAAGGATTATAAACCCACAGGTACAGGTGAACCACCGCTGGCAAGTGTTGAAAACTGGGTGAATATAACACTACCAGACGGCACAAAAGCCAGGCGTGAAACAAACACAATGCCGCAATGGGCAGGCAGTTGCTGGTACTATCTCAGGTATCTTGACCCGGATAATAATCTGGAAGGATGGAACCCGGAAAAGGAAAAATACTGGATGAGCGACACAGGAGTCGATTTGTATATCGGAGGGGCCGAACATGCCGTCCTGCACCTTTTGTATTCGCGATTCTGGCACAAACTCCTTTATGACCTGGGTTATGTCAGCACGAAAGAGCCATTCAAAAAGCTCATCAATCAGGGAATGATTTTAGGTGAGGACGGCCAGAAGATGAGCAAATCCCGCGGTAATGTAGTCAATCCGGATAAGGTTATTGCAGACTATGGCGCCGATTCTTTGCGACTGTATGAAATGTTCATGGGGCCTTTGGAAGCAATGAAGCCCTGGAGCATGCATGGAGTCGAAGGCGTATACAGGTTTTTACAGAAGACATGGCGAACAATTGTTGATGAAGAGACAGGCAATCTTACCGGGCAGATACAAAAAACCCAGGCCGATGAGGCAACACTTAGACTGTTGAATCAGACAATTAAAAAAGTCGGCTATGACATTGATACTTTTGGTTTTAATACCGCAATAAGCGCAATGATGATTTTTATCAATCACCTCAGCAAACAAAACGTCAGACCAAAAACAGTTGTTGAGAAATTCGTAATGATTCTCGCTCCATTTGCGCCTCACATTGCCGAAGAACTCTGGGAAATATTGGGCCATTCGGACAGTCTGACTTATGAGCCATGGCCCGAATATGACAAGAACCTTATCAAAGAAAAGGAAATTGAATTAGCTGTACAGGTCAACGGCAAAATAAAGGACAGAATTGTTGTCGGCGCCGAGGCGGACGAAGAGCAAATAAAGCAAAAGGCACTGGCCAGCGAAAAAGTGGTCGCTGCTTTGGCCGGCAAAAGCCCCAAGAAAATTATCGTTATTAAATCGCGACTGGTAAATATAGTTATTTAGATGTATACCGAAATCGAAGCAAAACTAAAGGTCGATTCGCTGTCTGAAGTAGAACATAAACTTGGCGAACTTGGTGCAAAGTTTTTAGGCGAGCAATTACAGACCGATTATATGTTTGACGATGTAAATGCAACACTGACTAAAACCGACCAATGCCTTCGTTTACGGAAGCAGATAGTTGGAAAACGCGAGAGTTGCTTTTTGACTTATAAAGGCGCCAAAGAAAAAAGCAACCTTAAAAAAAGACAGGAGATAGAATCTGAAATAAACGATGCAGATTCAATTCATAAACTGATCCTGGCATTAGGATATGAACAGGTTTTGATTGTTGAAAAAATACGTCGCCTTTGGCTTTTTTGTAATTGCGAAATTGCTTTAGACCAGTTACCGCTGTTAGGTGATTTTGTAGAAATAGAAGGACCCGACGAAGAAATAATATCTAATGTTCAAAATAGTCTGGGGCTGACTGACCTGCCTCATATCCCAAAAAGTTACGCTTCCTTATTGAAGGAGCAGCTTCAACAGTCCGACAAATAAGGTAAAGCTGTTTTGTTGAAAAGTCCAAAGCCACAATCATGAAACCGGAAGACGGCTATATTGCTTATATCGTAAATCCCAAATCCGGCGCAACGAGCAGTAATTTGCTCGGACGCCGTTTTGAACAATACCTTCATAAAAAAGGCTTTTACGTCAAAGTTAGCCTGACTACTTCCCTGGAAAATGCCCGCCAATTATCTGCTAATTCAGCAATAGATTATGACTGTGCGATGGTTATCGCTGTCGGTGGTGATGGAACCGTTAGAGAGGTTGCTCAGGGTCTTGAAGGCAGCAACAAGCCGCTGCTGATAGTCCCGCAAGGAACTGAAAATCTGCTGGCAAATGAACTGGGTTTTGACGAAAGGCTTAAAACAATAACAATGGCATTTGAAGCAGAATATATTCGTCATCTGGACATGGGAAGTGCAAATGGTAAATGTTTTACTACCATAGCCGGCTTTGGATTTGACGGCCAGGTAGTTAATCGAGTCAGCGAGGAGCGAAAGGGACATATAGACCACTTCGATTACTTTTGGCCGATATGGCGAACATTCTGGAACTACAAATTTAATCCTATGAAAGTGGAACTCGACGGAGAAGAGATTTTCAACGGCCCCAGCCTGGTTTTTGTCGGAAACATTTCGAGATATGCTATAGGCATACAGATACTGTGTCATGCCGATTACGGAGATGGCTTACTGGATGTTTGTATTTATAAATGCGCATCCAAGGTTCGTCTGGCCAAACATTCAATAATGACTGTTTTGAAACAACATGCCAAAGCCAGCGATGTTATTTATCGGCAGGGGAAGAGCATCATCGTAAGTTCCAATACCAATTCTGTAATGACTGAAATTGACGGTGACCCCGGTCCTTCTTTACCGGTACATATCGAGGTAATATCTCAGGCGGTCAATTGTATTGTACCGGAAAATGCAAAACCCGCAGGAATAAGAACAAGAATAATTAGAGCCATAGGATAAAATAATGGACTTCACAATCGGCAAGATTGAAATTGGTTTGAATACTCCCTTATTCGTAATGGCAGGGCCTTGTGTTATTGAAAGTGAAACCTGCTGTTTTGATATTGCCAGCAGACTTGTCGATATTAGTGCAAAGACCGATGTGGGAATAATTTTCAAAGCAAGCTTTGACAAAGCCAATCGCTCCAGCCTGCACAGCTTTCGCGGTCCCGGCATGGAAAAGGGGCTGGACATTCTTGCAGCCGTGCGAGAGAAGACCAACCTGCCCATTATGACCGATGTTCACGATCCCTCTCAGGCCGCTGTGGCAGGTAAGGTTGTGGATTGTCTCCAGATTCCAGCTTTTTTGTGCAGGCAGACTGATTTGCTTTGCGCCTGTGCGCTAACAGGTAAACCGGTAAATATAAAGAAAGGGCAATTCCTCTCACCCGAAGAGATGAAAAATGCAGTTGAGAAGATTCGGAGCTGCGGCAACGAAAAAATATTACTCACAGAGCGGGGTACATTTTTCGGTTATAATCGGCTGGTCAACGATATGACAGCTATTGAACAAATGAAAAATCTCGGCTACCCGGTTATTTTTGATGCCACCCATAGCACACAGCAGCCGGGCGGACTTGGTAATGCCAGTGCGGGCCGACGGGAAATGGCGCCGATACTTGCCAAAGCGGCAATCGCAGCAGGCGCGAACGGCCTTTTTATCGAAGTCCATACAGAACCGGAAAAGTCAAAATCAGATGCCGCCTGTATCATGCCGATAGACTGGCTCGAAGATTTATTGAAAGTATGCAAAAATATATTTGAGGTAATACGCGGATAAAAATGGCTGGCGAGAAGAAATATTTCTATGGGCCGGTGCCTTCACGAAGATTGGGATTAAGTTACGGCGTTGATATCGTACCGTTCAAGGCCTGTACGCTCGATTGCATATACTGCCAGCTCGGCAAATCCACCGATTTGACCATAGAACGAAGTAACTTTGGTCCCATTGAGCCTATTTTAACTGAATTAAAAGAGATTTTATCCAAAGGTTTAAAAAGTGATTTTATCACTATCGCAGGTTCCGGCGAGCCAACATTGAATTCACAACTCGGCAAACTTATCGAAGGTATAAAGAAAATTACCGATATTCCCGTGGCTATTTTAACAAACGGCACACTTTTTTATAAAGAGGATGTTCGTGTCGATTGCGCAAAGGCCGATGTGGTAATACCGTCACTTGATGCCGGTGATGCAGAAATCTTCCAGAAAGTAAATCGCCCACACCGTGATATTAATATTGAAAACCTTGTTTCCGGGTTAAGTTCATTCAGAGATGAATTTTCCGGTCAAATATGGCTCGAAGTGTTTTTTGTCGAAAGTCTCAATACAAAATCCGACCAAATTGCCAAAATCAGAAATGCCATAGATCGCATCCGGCCGGACAAAGTCCAGCTTAATACAGCTGTTCGTCCGACAGCAGAGCCCAATCTCAAGCGTTTGGATATCGAAACACTCCACACTATAGCCGCTCAATTAGGCCCACAATGTGAAATTATTGCTGACTTTTCTACGCTCCATCATGTGAAATATTCTGAAAATAAGGCTGATAACGTATTATCAATACTGAAACGCAGGCCTTGCTCATTAGATGACATATCCTCAGGCCTGGGTATCGACCGCAACGAAGCAATGAAATATATCAGAGACCTCCAGCACCGGGATCTTATTCACTCCAAGCAAAAAGACGGAATAATCTTCTTCAAAGTTAATTAAGAGCAATTCTCTCCTCACCACGTTAGTCTGAATAAAATAAATTTATCATCAATCTACAAACATTCCCATTCATTTTGTAAAGCGCGTGGTGTTATTG
>DAOUVA010000098.1 GCA_030667885.1 Phycisphaerae bacterium | reverse complement strand
GGCGGGAGATATGGTGGGGTAACCGGACATATACAATCAAGGCGCTTAACAGCGCTGCAACGCTGGCATTCACACGATTGGTCGGCGGGCAGGAAAAGTACGGTATTGAAGCCAAGCGCATCCTGATGGAATGTGCCAAGTGGGACCCGAAGGGAAGTACGGGTTATCGATACAATGACGAGGCGGGTATGCCTTATAATTATTACTTTTCGCGCACGTATACTTTTGTTAATGACCTGCTGAGCGAGCAGGAGAAGGAAATTTGCCGAGCGGTGATGAAAGTGCGTGGGGATGAGATGTATGAGCATCTTTGTCCGAGGCATCTGTGGCGGCCATACGGAAGTCACTCAAATCGGGCGTGGCATTTCTTAGGTGAGGTTGGCGTGACATTTCTTGGTGAGGTCGAGGGGGCTGAGGATTGGGTGTGGTTTACCATGAATGTTTTCTTTAACGTTTATCCTGTATGGAGCGATGACGATGGCGGCTGGCACGAGGGTACTTCATACTGGTCGAGCTATCAGAACCGTTTCACCTGGTGGGCGGATGTGATGCGTGAGGCTATGGGTATCAACGCTTATGATAAGCCTTACTTTTCAAAGGTCGGATATTATCCTATTTACCTTGTACCTCCGGGCAAGAGAGGCGGCGGCTTCGGTGACCTGACTGCTAATAAGAGGGCAGAAAGTTATATGCCGATAATGAGCACATTTTCGGCGCAGGCACAAAACGGACATTGGCGGTGGTATGTCGAACAGCTTGGCGGACCTGCGAATGCAGGCGGCTATATTGGTTTTATTCGCGGCGAACTTCCTGAGGTGAAGGCGATACCATTTGATGAGCTTGAGAAATCACGATTATTCGAAGGTACGGGGCAGGCCTACCTTAATACCAATCTGACAGATGCGGGTAATAGTGTTCAGGTGGTTTTCAAATCCAGCCCTTTCGGTACCCAATCTCACGGCTACGAGGCAAATAATTCCTTTCTTCTGTGGGGTTATGGAAAGCGTCTGCTGATTCGCTCAGGTTACAGAGACAGCTACGGCAGCGATCATCACAAGAACTGGATGTGGAGCACACGCTCGGTCAACAATATCACAGTCAACGGGAAGGGCCAGGGCAGGCGTACATCCAAAGCCCAGAGCAAGATAATCGGATTTAAGACGACGCCTTCAATTGATATAGTTGTCGGTGAGGCGGGAAAGGCTTATGAACCCGAGTTAGAGCGTTTTACGCGGAGTATTATTTTTGTCAAGCCGGAATTAGTGGTTGTCTATGACCGTCTGGAGGCGAGGGAGCCCTCGACGTATGAATACTGGCTGCATGCTATCGATAAGATTGATGTCGATGACCAGCATAATGTCCGTGTTCGAAATGGAGATGTAGTTTGTGACATTGATTTTCTGACGCCATCGTCTTTGACATTCAGCCAGACGGACCAATACGACCCCAATCCGCGCCCGAGAATTAAGCTGCGTGAATGGCATTTAACGGCGAAGACAGAAGACAAAAAAAGACAGATGGAATTCGTAACGCTATATCGTACCCATCGAGCCAAAGACAAGTTGCCTGATGAAGCAAGTCTTGAGCGGATTGAGGGAGGTTATCTGTTGAAGGCAAAACTATCCGACGGCGAGTTGTCAGTGCTTCTTCCGACTTCCGAAGAAATCACTATGAAAGCAGACGGCCTTGAAAGCAAAGGGACAATCAAGTGCCGACTGGATAAAACAGACGGGCAGGTTCAAATAGTCGGGCTTGATGAATAAGTTCAGAGGAGGCTTGCTTGACGTTTTGGCATGATTGAGGTATGTTAAGCGTACATTAAAACGTTTTTTTGAATTCCGAGAGAAGTTGAGCCAATTCCAAAAAGGAGCAGAATGATATGGCTAAAGATATGGAACAATTATACTCCGAGCGAATGAAGCGTTACATTACGGCAATGCGAAACGAAAAGCCGGACATGATACCGATTCGTCCGTTTGTCGCCGAGTTCACGGCCAAATACGCCGGTTTTACCTGCCAGGATGTTGCGCATGATTACAATAAAGCTTTCGAGGCGGCGGTGAAGTGCGCTAAGGATTTCGACTGGGACGCGGTTGTTCCGAATATGGTTTATGTCTGGACGGGTCTGGCGCAGGCCGCAGGTTTGCGCTACTACGGCATTCCCGGTATAGGCATCCCTCATACGACCGGCTTTAACTATATCGAGCCGCCGGAAGGAGAGGCGTTCATGAAGGCGGATGAATACGATGCGTTGATCGATGATCCGACTGGTTTTCTCTACGAGACATGGCTGCCGCGCGTTTCCACTGAAGTCTGCAAGATTGGTGAGGCTTCGACGAACCGAAACAACATGGCATTAGTTAAGAGCGGTATGGCCATGCTTCAATACTTCTATGCTTTCGGCCCGCAAATCGCAAGGCTGCGTTCCGAGTGTGGTACGGGGTCGGCTATTGCGGGCATCTTCAAAGCTCCGTTCGATATCATCGCCGACAAAATGCGAGGCTATCTGGGGGTGGTCAGTGACATGTACACGCAGCCAAAGAAAGTGCTCAAGGCCTGCGAGGCGCTTATGCCGCACTTAGTCAACGTGGGGCTGAATACCGCTGATCCGAACAAGCAGGTGCCCATCGGTTACTGGATGCATCGTGGGTGCGTGCCCTTCTTCAATCCGAAACAATTCGAGTCGCACAACTGGTCCACGCTCAAGCCCTGTATCGAGGAGTTCTGGAAGAACGGGCACCAGACGCTTTTTTACGCCGAGGGCAGGTGGCAGCATCATTTAGAGAGATTTCGCGAGCTGCCTGATAGAAGCATTGTCTTTCACTGCGATCAGGATGATATCTTCGAGGTCCATCGGAGCGTGCACGATAAGTTCGCCATCAGCGGCGGTATCCCGAATATGCTGTTGAGCTACGGTACGCCTGAGGAAGTACGGGAGTTCTGCATGCGGGTTATCAAAGAAGTTGCCAAGGATGGAGGCTACATAATGGACGCCGGTGCAATTATGCAGGATGACACCAATATAGAGAATATGAAGGTGATGAATCAGGTGTGCCGTTAGCATGGTGTTTATTCGTCGGGCAGCTTTGAGGCGCCGACCGATACGCCGCCTTGCGATTTACCGACATCTGTGGAGTCACGCAAGAAAGTTAATGGTATGACAGGGCATCCGGAGCAGCCGGTGAAACCAGGGGTATGTTTTCCCTGGGAGCAGCGAGTCAAGGATTTGCCTGAAATAACCGGTGACAAGGCAATGGTCCAACAAATCTGGGAGGACATCGATGCCCTCGGATACACATATATCTGGCAGTGCCTGCTGTCGTTCTGAGTGCATATTAATAATAATTGGAGGTTGTAACATGAATCCCAAAGGGCATATCTCACGTCGCGGCTTTTTGAAAAAGTCCACAGGTTTTGCCGGGGCGGCAATAGCATTTCCATATATCGTTCCTTCATCAGCGCTGGGTAAAGCAGGCAATGTTGCGCCGAGCAACAGGATTACCATGGGCTGCATCGGCACGGGGAACCAGGGTACCAATGATTTGAAAAGTTTCCTTAGGGACGAGCGTGTACAGATTACGGCGGTGTGCGACGTTAACCGCGAGAGCAACGGATACTGGGACAATCGTGTCGGTGGGCGAGAGCCTGCAAAAAGAATAGTCGCGGAACATTACGGCCTTAGAGCGGAATCGGGCACTTACAGAGGATGCACTTCTTATGAAGATTTTCGCAGAGTTTTAGAACGTGATGATATCGATGTGGTATTGCTGGCAATTCCGGACCACTGGCATTCCATAGCTGTTATCGAAGCGGCAAAAGCCGGCAAGGACATCTATGGTGAAAAGCCTTTGTCACTGACTATTCCGGAGGGACGGGCGATGAGCGATGCGGTGAAACGGTGCGGCCGGATTTTTCAGACGGGCAGTCAGCAGCGTTCGGACCATAATTTCAGGCGAGCGTGCGAATTAGTTCGAAACGGCCGGATTGGGAAACTGCATACCGTCAGGTGCGGTCTGCCGGGCGGGACACCTGATATTTCAAAAAAAGGTCATCTTACAAAACCAAAGCCTGTGCCTGAAGGTTTTAACTACGAGATGTGGCTTGGCCCGGCTCCTTATGCCCCCTACTGCCCTGCCAGGTGCCACGTTAATTTTCGCTGGCTGCTGGATTATTCCGGCGGGCAGGTTACGGATTGGGGAGGACATCACCCGGATATCGCACAATGGGGTATGGGCACGGAGGACACAGGGCCGGTGGAAATAGTAAATGCCAAAGGCGTATTTGCCAAAGACGGTTTTTATAATACCGCGAAGGAATTCTATTTCGAGTGTATATACAAGAACGGCGTAAAATTGATTATCTCGAACAAGGAGCGCGGCGGAGTAACGTTAGAGGGCACGGAAGGCAGGGTATGGGCGAACCGTGGACGTCACAATGCGGAGCCGAAGTCACTGCTTGACTCTGTCATCGGGCCGAACGAGATTCATTTGTACCAAAGCGATGACCATTCGCGGAATTTTATCGATTGCGTGATTTCGCGGAAGGAGACTGTCGCCCCGATTGAAACGGCTCACCGTTCCATTACCGTTTCGCATCTTGGTAATATTGCAATGCGATTGGGGCGGGATTTGAAATGGGACCCGGACAAAGAGCAATTTGTCAACGACGAACAGGCCGAGCGGATGATGACAAGGTCTATGCGAAGCCCGTGGCACTTGTAAATGATTAATGTTTATTGATTAATGATTTTACTACGATAGAGGAGCATTTTTATTATGAGGAAAGTTAATAGACGGCAGTTTTTAAGAAAGACAATTGGCGTGTCTGCGGGGGTAGTTGGTTTTCCTTATTTGGTCCGGTCTTCGGCTCTTGGCAAGGCGGGGGCAGTTGCGGCGAGTGAGCGGATTACGATAGGCTTTATCGGTGTGGGCGGTCACGGCAGATCGGTTAATTTAACGAACTTTCTGGGAAACGCAGATGCCCAGGCTGTTGCGGTTTGCGACGTTGAAACCAGTCATAAGAATATAGCCCGTGATATGGTGAACAAGAAATACGGCAATAAAGATTGTGCGACTTACAAGGATTTTCGGAAAATTATCGAGCGGGACGATATCGATGCGGTGATGATTTCGACGCCCGACCACTGGCATGTTCCAATTTCAATAATGGCGGCCCAGGCGGGCAAAGATATAGAGTGCGAGAAACCGACACTGACCGTTGAGGAAGGCAGGGTGCTTTGTGAGACGATGAAGCGTTATAATCGTGTCTTTCAATGGTCAACGGAAGACAGGTCGGTTGATGTATATCACCGGATGTGTGAGCTGGTTCGTAACGGGAGAATCGGCAAGGTGCACACTGTCCGGGTGGAACTGCCCAGCGGGCCGGATACGCCCGGAGACCCTACGCCTATGCCCGTGCCGGATGGTTTTGATTACGACATGTGGCTTGGCCCGGCACCATACGCACCATATACCAAAGACCGCATTCACTGGAATTTTCGGTGGATACATGATTATTCGGGAGGGATGTTAACGGACTGGGGGGCGCATCTTTTGGACGGCGCTCAGTGGGGAAACGATACTGAACATACCGGGCCGGTGGAGGTCGAAGGAAAAGGTGAATTCTGGCGGGACGGACTTTATAACAGCGCGAAAGATTTTCGAATCGAATATAAATATGCCAGCGGCGTCAGGCTGATAGTGACTTCTGGCACTCCGAGTCTGCGGTTCGAAGGGTCGGAGGGGTGGATAGGTAATCGCGGCTGGAGGGCTAAATTGCAGGCCGAGCCTAAATCTATTCTGAAATCAGTGATTGGACCGAATGAGATACATCTTTATACTTGTAAGGCCGGTGAGCAGCGGAACTTCCTTGATTGTGTGAAATCCCGTAAAGACTGTTATTTTCCGCCGGAGATAGGCCATCGGTGTTTTACAATCGCACACATCGGTAATATCTCAATGCTTTTGGGGCGAAAACTAAAATGGGACCCTGACAAAGAGCTCTTTATCAACGATGAACAGGCCAACCGGATGTTGTCACGGTCGATGCGAAGCCCCTGGCGGCTGTAGAATTGACTATTTATTATTTGAAGTGGAGGAATTATGAATATTCGAAATACAAAGATTCTGGTGATTTTGCTGCTGGTGTTCGCAGTGAATGTCGGTGCAAAAGAGAGCGGTAAAAGTGTTGTTCTAACAGGTGGTGATTTTTCTCAGTGGCGTGACAATACGGGACAATGGCAAATTGTCGGTGATGTGTTTACAAAACCGGACAATAACAAGCTTCTGAGCAGCAAGCCGGGTACGGGAGTAATTGTGAACGGGCCTGCCGGCAGGACAACTCATCTTTTAAGCAAAGAAGTATTTGGTGATGTCAAGGCCCATATCGAGTTTATGGTCTCTAAAGACTCCAATTCCGGTGTATATTTTATGGGTAGATATGAAATACAAGTCTTCGATAGCAGGCAGAAGAAGTCGCAGTATCCGGGAATTGAGTGCGGGGGCATTTACGAGAGGTGGGATGATAATAGAGAGCCTAAAGGTTATGAAGGTCATTCTCCACGGGTAAATGTATCTCGGGAGCCCGGTCAGTGGCAGACATTTGATATTATCTTTCGTTCGCCTCGTTTTAACAGGAGGGGAGAAAAGATTGCTAATGCCAGATTCGAGAAGGTTGTTCATAACGGGACTGTTGTTCATGCGGATGTTGAGGTAAGCGGACCGACGCGAGCCAGTGCGTATAACGACGAAAAGCCGACAGGGCCGTTAATGCTGCAGGGTGACCATGGGCCTGTGGCGTATCGTAATATCCGGATAGAACCGGCAGGACCGATTCCCTTCTTTGCGATGGATACCGCGACGAAAGACGATAAACACAAAACCGCAAAAGAGCAGGTGGAAATGGTCAAAGAATTAGGGTATGCGGGAATCGGGTGCACGGCAGGAAAAGAATTGGGTGGAATGCTCGAAGAGCTTGATAAAAACGATTTGAGGATGTTTGCGGTTTATCTCGGAGCTAATATCGATGCCGACCAGCCGAGTTACGGCCCGGAACTGAAGGAGGCTATCGAGGTACTTAAGGGAAGCAATTCGATACTGTGGCTTTTCGTACAGAGTAAGAAGTTAAGGCCATCTACAGCCGAGGGTGATGCGCGTGCAGTGAAAGTCATACGGGAGATTTCCGATATGGCGGCTGAGGCGGGCTTACGCGTCGCAATGTACCCACATACGGGTTTTTGGGTTGAGAAGGTAGAGGATGCGATACGGGTGGCAAAAAAAGTTGACCGTAAGAACGTAGGAATAACATTCAACCTGTGTCACTGGCTGAGGACAGAGGATGAACAGAATATGAGATCGTTGATAAACTCAGCGATGCCTCATTTGTTTGTGGTTAGTATCAATGGCGCCGACAGCGGAGGAAAGGACTGGAAACAACTGATTCAGACGCTGGACCGCGGCACATTTAACATTGGTCGATTCCTGAGGACGCTAACGAGGGCCGGCTACACAGGCCCAATAGGATTTCAGGGTTATGGTATTGGCGGTGATGCTTATGACAACCTCAGGCGTTCAATGGAAGCATGGCGCAAACTGTCTGAAAATTAGTTGTTAAATAAAATATAATCGGTCAAGGTTTTTTGTTTAGAAACTAAGCTTGATACAAATCCGTACTTTAGGGCACACCGGAAATAAGCTGATTCGACGCCACCGATCTTATTATTCAAAGTATTAAATGAATAAAATAGTGCATTTGGCATTATCTTTGGTAATATACGCTAATTGAAAATACGTGTAATCAGGATTTGTTTTTGTTTATAAGAAGAGAACAGTATATTACAGATGGAAACACTTAAGCTATTATGTGATTATTTTCCGACGGCGGTTTTTACCGGCAAGTGCCTTGTTTTCATCAGCCAGAGCTGGCGGGTTGAGCTTACCGAGCATAAAGACAGCGATTTCAGCAAATCGGATACTGACCCTACCGTTATACGTGTCAGAATCTACAAGAGGGCGCTGGACGGCGAACTTATCGGGGGCCATTACGAGGATTTTCAACTTGCCTCACTGAATGAGCTTGCAGAGCAGGTTGAAAAGTATGTACAACAGGCGATTGGCGCGAACCTTCGGGAAAACATTGAGTGATTCGGAAATTAACTCCGTGTAATACTCAGGTCTGATTATTGAAATGGCTAATCCAGCGATTCAAGAAATTGATGGTGGTGTTGTCTTTACAGCCAAGATTGTGCCCGGCAGCAGCGGGCCGACGAGGTTTTGCGGGCTTCTTGACGGGATGGTGAAGGTCAAGGTTTCCGCCGCTCCGGAAAAGGGAAAGGCCAATAAATGCCTTTTAAAGTTCTTAGCCAAACAACTTGATGTGAAAAGAAATGCGATAAGTATAATCTCCGGTCAAACAAGCCCGGTCAAACACGTGCAGGTTTTGGACATTTCGGCCGATATGCTGATGGAAAAATTGGGATTGAATAAACAGGATTCTTGTTAAAACTAAGCCTTGAAATGACGGACGAATCAACTCTACTTTCATCCAGTGACAGTGAAGACCCAACAACGCTAAGTTATATGCTGAAGCTATCAGCGCCGATGGTGATAGCGACCATATCGTTTACCATTATGCAGTTCGTTGACAGGCTTATGGTTTCGCGTCTCGGTACAGATGCGTTGGCGGCGATTTTGCCGGCCGGATTTGTGAGCTTTATTCCGGGTGGTTTTGCCATAGGCGCGATAACAAGTCTTAATACGTTCGTAAGCCAAAGTCTCGGCAGAGGCGACAAAAAGGACTGCTCGAATTATTTCTGGCAGGCTGTATATATGGGGCTTGTTTTTTTTACTGCGGTTGTGGCAATTATGTGGCCGACGGCACCGTGGATATTCAAAATGATGGGACACCCGCCGGCGGTGGTCGGGATGGAAGTGATATATCTTCGTATTATGCTTTATGCTCATATTATGGCCGTGATTAACTGGTCGAGCGGGCAGTTCTTTATGGGTATTCATCGGCCTGTTATTACGATGTTTGCATCGTTATGCGGGCAGGTGGTGAATGTGGCAGCCAACTACGTTTTGATTTTCGGCAAGTTCGGTTTTCCCAGGATGGGTATCGCGGGTGCGGGCTGGGGTACATTTATCGGCATTGGTATCGGGGCTGTTATAAATATTGCCTTATTTTTAGGCGCCGATATAAATGCAACCTATAAGTCCAGAAGAACTTTATATATAGATTTTGGGAAAATGTACGATTTGTTGAAGGTTGGGCTTCCGGCCGGCTTCGGGCTGATGGTTAATGTCGCATTCTGGGGCGTGATATTGTTCGGACTGGTCGGGAAATTCGGTACCGAAGCGCTGGCCGCGACAAGCGCTGTGCTTTCATATACTTCTCTTTCGATTATGCCGGTTGTCGGGATGGGTACGGCCTTGACGGCGGCGGTTGGTAAAACGATAGGCCAGGGCAGAAAAGACATAGCGATTAAGCAGACCAGGGTATGTTTGAAGGTTGCGATGATTTATATGGGGCTTGTGGGGATTTGCTTTTTCGTATTCAGAAACGCCCTGATGGCTTTTTGGTCATCCGACGATAAAGTGGTTGAGACGGGAGTAAAAATTCTTATTTGTGCCGCCATATACCAAGCCTTTCATGCGGCACGTTCTATTTACAGCGGCTCGCTGCGAGGAGCGGGTGATACTGTTTGGCTGGCAATAGTTTCGGCGGTCGGGGCGGTATTAATATTAGGACTTGGCGGCTGGCTCATAGCGAGGTTTTTCCCGTCGCTTGGTGCATTGGGGCCGTGGTCGGCTGCTACGGTCAGCATTATTGCGGTGGGATTAGCCACTCGCTGGAGATTTAAGAGCAAAAAGTGGATGAATATAGATTTATTCAAACGCCGCGGGCCCAGCGTTCCGATTCAAAATGGAGCTGCGGTTGAATAGCATGATGTATATCGTTTCGCGTAATCTATAAAATCAATGTTGAATTGGTTTTATTTTAAGATTGCGTACAGCTCAGGCGGTACGTCAGATTATGATACCAAGCGGTCGAATCAGATTCACCTCGCCGTGATATTCAAATTTAGAACCAGCCTTTATAGTGATAAATTTAGATTACTTGGAGGCCTGGTTTAGTATCCAATCAGACATTATATTTAACACAATTGGCGATATAGTTTCTTCAATTTTGGCATACTCAGACGGCGAACCGGTCTTTGCAGTTTGGAACAGATGATTCATCCCTGAGAATTCTTTTATAGTATATTGGAGATTGCCTCCGGCTTTAAGGGCCGCTTCAACACCTTTCAAGTCCTCCTTTGGAATCTGCATGTCTCTATCACCATGCAGAGCCAGCACTGGGCATTTAACCTTCATTAAAGTTTCTTTCGGATTATAACGCAAAATTGAACTAAAACCGGGTGAGAGCATCCAATCGAAGT
>DAOUVA010000490.1 GCA_030667885.1 Phycisphaerae bacterium | reverse complement strand
TTTTTGTCATGCCATTGTGTAAAGCGGTAGCGGTCGGTCTTTACCGAATCGCCCTTGAAATATCTGCTAAATACGGCCTTTTTCCAAGGAAGGTTCGGATTTTTCAGGAGCGGGGCGAAACTTTTGCCCTGTAAATGTTCCGGCTGGGGTAGATTGCATAATTCGCAGAGGGATGGATAGATATCCAAGTATTCGGTCAGGGCGTTTGTTCGAGAGCCGGCTTTGATATTTGGGGCTCTTACGATTAATGGTGAATGCAAAGAGGTTTCGAAATTGCAGTGCTTACACCACAGGCCGTGCTCGCCGAGGTTCCAGCCGTGGTCACCCCAGAGGACTACTACGGTGTTGTCCCGCAGGCCAAGTCGATCGAGTTCGGTTAGTACTTTGCCTATCTGGGCGTCGGTGTAACTGACGCAGGCGTAATAGCCGTGGATGAGTTTGCGGGCCATATCTTCCGAGAGAGTGCCTTTTGGGGGGATGTCGTGGTAGGCACGTAATTCGCCCCAGTTGTGCAAGGCGGCATCGGGAGCGCCTTTGGGACGGAAAGGATTGTCGGCGAGGTCGATTTGTTCTTTGCTGTATAAATCCCAGTATTTCTTCGGGGCATTGAAGGGCAGGTGTGGTTTTAAGAATCCGAGCGCGAGGAAGAATGGTTTATCCGTATTCTTCAAACGCCGGAGGTCTGAAATTCCTTTGTCCGCTATCATTCCGTCAAAGTAGGCATTATCGGGGACGTCGGCATTCTCAAAAGCTGGTCCTTTGTGTGCCGGATTATTCTTTGTGAGTGTAATGTTCTCTTCGAGCAGATAATTTCTCCAGTTGCCTTTCGGGCGCCATGGGTCTTCAGTCCAGCCATCGAGGCAGTCGGTGCGGTGGTGGAATATTTTGCCGTTGGAGATTGTGTGGTATCCGTTGTTTTTGAAGTGTTCGGCGATGCTGAGCGCACCGGTCAGGTCTTTCTGTGCCCATGTGTCATAGCCGAGGAACCTGTTTGCGGTGGGGCGAACTCCGGTCATAAGGCTGGCACGCGAGGCGCCACAGACGGGGACCTGGCAATAGGAGCGAAGAAAGATGACGCCTTCGGTACCCAGCCGGTCTATGTTGGGGGAGATCATTTGCTTGTGGCCGTAACAGCCAAGCTGCGGACGCAGGTCATCGACGGCGAGGAAGAGGACGTTGGGTCTTTTTTTGCCGGCGGCGAACAAATGTGTCGGCAGAGTCAGGGCCGCTGTTCCCAGGCCGATAGATTTCAGAAAGTTACGCCTATTTAAGTTTTCTTTCATATCTGAACCTCTTAATTACTATTGGTAAGCATAATCCGGTTCGAAGGGCCTTGGGATTGTCTGCAATACCGAGACATTAGTTAGGTCACCACTAATCAGGAAAGGGCGGGGGCCTATGACAATCGAGAGCCTGTCCGAAATTAATTCGCCTTTTCTACCGACCCAGTCACGAAAACCCCAGGAGCTTTGGTAAGGTTTGTGTCCGAGCTGGTGAACCGTCAAGGGCGCCGATGGTGATTTCGTTTGCAATATAACCTGCCGAGTCTGGTCATCCGAGGACCACAGTGCCCAGAAGTCACGTTGTTTGTGTTTGAATCTAAGGACGTAAAGATTATTATCTTTTGTTTTTAGGCGGTCGATATATTCACCCCGTGCTATCAGGTCGGAGATATCGGCCATGACGTAGTAGTGGGGCTTGGGGGAGAGGTCGGGGCGGACGATGCCGAAGTTGTTCTCATTATGCTCGGCTTTCCAGCCATCGTCCTGGAAGTCATACCACCAGAGGCCGCGGAAAGATGGTGACGTGCGTGCAAGAAGGTACAGCCTGGCCAGATACGAAGCGGAAAGCTGCGGGGCGGTACTTCTTTTGCCGATATGATTGGGCCAGCCCATCTCGGTGACGTAAAATGGGACATCTTTGCCTTTGTTGTATTTGCGCAGCATTTTTTGGACATCGGTCATCCAAGCCGAACAGGTTTCCGGGGAACGTTCGGGGAATTTGGCGCTGTAGTTGTAGCTGTGAATTGAGACGGCATCGGAATAATCAAGGGCGCCGAGCCGGATAATATTTTCGAACCAGCCTTTGTTGACTGCGCCGCTGGTGCATCCGCCGGCGATGACAATTGCCTTGGGCTCAATGGCCTTGATGCGGGAGTACACAGCCTTGAGCAGCTTGATGTAATCTTCTGGTGAACCTCCTTTGTCGTATTTTTTCGGCAGGCCGATTCCTATGTCCCATTCATTCCATACCTCGTAGAGACGAACGTCTTTTCCGAAATGGCGTACTACAAACTCTGCGTAACGGCAAAATCCTTCAATCGCCTCAGGCGAGCGGGGACGGTCGCCGTCATCATAAAAGCGATTGGCGTAATCAAGTATCAGCATGACATCCAGTCCGGCTGCACTTGCACTGCGAACATAGTCGTTATACCGCTTAGGCATAACGAGGCTGCCCTTTTGTCGTTCCAGGCTCGACCAGGTTGCCTCATCACGTATTGCGCCAATGCCGGCATTTTTCATGCTCAGGATGTTCAATTCTATAATACCTTTACCCTGACTAAAGTGCGTGCAAACCCCGACGTTAAAATCTTCAGCTTTATTCTGCGTTGATGTTGAGCTGTTTGCAATTGCATTTTCTGTCAAGCAAAAGCATACAAATAATGACACAACAATCAGGGATTTGATAATACCAACTTTATTGAGCATAATTTTCTCCTCAGTTCTGGAGGCCGTTACAGCATTTGCCTCTGAGTGAAAATATACCACAAAATGGTTTAAGCCGCTATTATTTTTCAATCATTGTATGGCAGGAAGTTTTTGGCGGTTACTTTTGGATTCGCAGTCTTATTTTGTCAGCGGAACGAGTGTGCCTGGCGGCGGAGCCGTTTTCTATGGTGGCAGCTAACTGCATAAATCTCGGGATTGAGTGGTCGAAGAATTGTTTGTAACTATCGCAGAAATAATTTTGGCCGC
>DAOUVA010000060.1 GCA_030667885.1 Phycisphaerae bacterium | reverse complement strand
TCCAGGTCCTGAACATTCCTTTTAGTCAGAGTCAGCCTTAGACCTGTTCGAACTTCGGCATCCTGACAGTTTCTTATGCCCTGCACCGCCTTATCAAATGCGCCGGATACTCCCCTGAATTTGTCATTTACTTCCCCAATCCCGTCAAGACTGATGCCGACATAAGAAACTCCCTTTTGTTTAATTTTCCGGGCTATATCCGGGGTTATAAGTGTCCCGTTAGTTGAAATAACAGCCCGCATGCCCTGCTGACCCGCATATTCTATCAATTCAAATAAGTCGGGCCGAGTCAAGGGTTCCCCCCCGGAGAACAGCACAGATGGCACATTGAACTGGCCCAGGTCATCCAGAACGGCTTTTGCCTGGCTTGTTGTGACCTCATTACTGGCCTTGCCGATACCGCTGTCGTTATAACAATGAACACACTTCAGATTACATGTTCTGGTTATATTCCAGACAACAATAGGCCGTCTTTCAGATGCTTTTTTCGGGATTATTTCACCCTCGCGTTCGCCTGAGCCTTTTTTACCGTAGCGAAGCCAATCGCCGGGTGTAACCTCATCACAATATAATTTACTGATATTTATCATTGTTTACACTCAACCTTATATTCTAACTATAATTATTGTGTTGCTTCTGGTGGAATATACGCACAAAAAGGTTCTTCGGCCATATAATTACCCGTTGCGGCGTATGCTCTGCCACGACAGCCACCACATACTTCTCTATAACCACAAATACCACACTTGCCTTCGAGACTGCTGCTTGTACGCATTCGCTCAAGGTCTTCGTTGCCCTGCCATATCTCTGAAAGTGTTTGACTGCGCACATTACCACATTTTACGGGCAAATACCCACAGGGAAATACGTCTCCCTGATGGCCGACGAAAAGCACACCAAGCCCGGCAAGACATCCGCGAGTGGGTACTCCATGACCGGCTCTGCCCGGCACAGAGCCGCTGATATGCGATGGCTTTTTACGCTCCTGATACAGGCCCTGTTGTCTGATTATACGTTCATAGTGAGGCCCGCAGGTTACTTTCATTTGTAACTCTCCGCGTCTGTCCAACTGGCATACCTCAAGCATTTTTTGTTCATATTGCTCAGGTGAAAGCATGTCCGTTTCAGCCAGGACCTGCCCGCATCCGACTGGAACCAGCATGAATATATGCACAGCTACAGCCCCCATCGACTTGGCAAGTTCGTAAACATCCTCTAATTGTCCGGCGTTGTGCTTAGTCAATGTGATATTTATCTGAACAGATAAATCTTTCTCGCGAAGGTACTTGATACCTTGAAGTGCCCTTTCAAAGGAGCCCTCCAACTGACGCAGTTTGTTGTGAACCTCGGCAGTAGCGCCGTCCAGACTCACCGCGATCCTCACGATTCCGCTGTCCCGTATTTGTTCGGCCACTGCTGCATCTATCAATGTTCCATTAGTCGCTAGCGCCGGTGTAATCCCGGCTTCACGCGCCTGGCCGACCAGCTCGAATAAGTCATCACGACAGAGCGGCTCGCCCCCTGAAAACACCAAAACCGGCATCATTGGCTGCCCACTGCCTAATTCAGCTAACTGTTCTATCAGGTTCTTCGCATGAGCAGTTGATAAGTCCTTAAAAGCTGCTTCATCGGATTCCAGACGCCGACAATGTGCGCAGGTCAAATTACATTTTATCGTAGTTTCCCAAAACAAGAGTCTAAGAATCTGATTTGGCCTTAGAGCTTTATTCACGGCTGCTCATCCTCCTTCTTGTTTAGTTCAGATGATATCTGTTCGGCATGCTGTACGATACTGCCAACATACCGTGCTGCCTCAGTAGCACCATTTTCTTTAGCTATAGTGTTGACGTTCTTAATTACGCAATGAAGCAGCTTGTTGACAACGCGGTTCACCATTATCTCCAGGATTTCTTTGCATGAAGCCTCCTGCCTTGTTCCGACGAAGAACTGTTCAAGCTCATTTTGACTGATCCTGGCAAATTGTTCCTTCATCTGGCCTATCAACGGCCCTATGTCTTTGGATCCGAGCCAATCCATAAAGTCGGTCGCATTTTCATAGACTATTTCCATACCTGCGGTAATGTCCAGCTCACGAGCTTTGCGATTTCGTTCCACTACCTCAGAAAGGTCGTCCACACTATAAAGGTACACATCATCAATTTTGTTTATTGATGGTTCGAAGTTTCGCGGTACCGCTATATCGATAACAAGAAGCGTTTTTCCCCACCGCTTGTTCATAATTTTCTTGAAAGGGCTCTTCCTGAATAAATAATCCTGTACTGCCGCCGAGGCTATCGCAATATTAGCACCAATCAACTGGTTCTCAATTTCCTCCCACTTTTCGGCAGCAATGTGGTATCGCTCAGCCATATTCTTACCGCGCTCGTATGACCTGTTAACAACTGTTATGTTTTTACATCCGACATGAAGAAGATGCTGTACAAGCAACTCACCCATCTCGCCGGCCCCGATCACTACAACTTTTGCCGATGAAATGTCGGCAAAAAGTTGCATAGCCAATTCGACCGCCACACCGGCAACGCTGACTCTGCCGGTTGATATTGAGGTGGCTGTATATATCTTCTTACTGGTGGTGAAGGCGCAGTGAAACAGGCGATTCAGAATTTTTCCCGTGCTCTTTGCTGTACAGGCAAGCTGATAACTTTCCTTCGCCTGCGCTATTATCTGTGCTTCGCCCACCACCATGCTGTCCAGGCTTGAAGCGACCATCAGTAAATGTCTTACGGAATCTTCATTTTCATATGCGTAAAGTGATTCTTGAAATTTCTCTATTGGGATGTTGTGGAAATCCGATAAAAACTTAGTCAGGTCCTCTGCAGTTACCTCTTCCGAAAGTGTGCTGGCACAATACAACTCGACACGGTTGCACGTCGACAGCAATACAAATTCCGCTTCGCGAAATCTGTTTTTGAGTTCTCTGAGTGCCTTTAGAGTCTGTGTCGTATCAAATGCCAGTTTCTCACGAATTTCTATCGGAGCACTCTTATGGTTAAGGCCTAAAACTACTATCTTCATCTTCTGTTCTTATTTATTCTGCTCTATTCTATAGCTTCAACGTCGCTACCGCCAAAGTCGTGGCCTGAATTGCAAAATACCGAGGTTCCCACTACTGCAAATAGGATCAGGGCAAATGTGACAAGCGTAACGTAAGCTATAATCTTTTCTCGTATTTTAACTGTGTGCCAAAGTACCATAATGAATCCAAGAAGCAGCCATACTAATGCAATAAGGACGATTTTAGGATCTGTGAGCCAGTCAGAAGCCGTCATATTGAGCGAGGACGCGGTGGCTGCCAGGCCAATCCCGCTCGCAAAACCGAATGTCATCAGTACGAAGCACGCCTTTAAACCGAAAATATTCATTCGCTCGAGTTTTTCGAGGTTGGGTACCTTTCCGAGGACTTGTAGAACCTTCTTTTGCTTTAGTTTTTTCCTGCCAAGAAGGTAAAGCATGGCACTTGCAGTTGCCAGCATCGCCGCTGCTCCGCTGAGAATCATTGAAAGGCCGTGAGCAATCGCCCAAGGTGTAGAAGCTGCAATGTGAGCCTCCGAAGCCGGTTTGGCAACAATCGCAGCCAAAATTATCAGACCCAGAATTACCCAGACCATCACCGAGCCGAACCATACCTGCTGTATAGCAATGCTGACAAACAGATATATGAGGCCGAATACAATAGTAAGGACAATCATCGACTCAAAAATTCCTGTCAGCGGCACCGCTTTTATCGCTACAGCCCTGAATATTAGCAATACGGCTTCCAGAGTTACCGCCAGGCAGACCAGAGGCAAAAGAAAGCGTTTATATTTCTCACCTCCGTCTCGCAGTTGAAGAATACCAACTATTGATGTCGCCAGATATAATGCTAAGACAAATAAAAATATGATTAACTCAGGTATTGGCAGACTTAACATGTTTTCCCTTATTATTCAGTACTTTTCACATTAATTTGTGTAATATAGGTTGGCGGCACCTTTTTAAGTTCCTTTTCGGTAACCAGTATTCGATAATTTGAAATCCCGCATGTCTGGCTCATTCGCTGGACTATCTGCTGAACGTCTTCTTCAGTTTTCCCGTGGACCATTGTATAAAGACTATATGGCCAGTTTTCATAAGTACGGCGTTCATAGGCGTGACTAACCTCTTCAAATCCGGCCAGTAACTTGCCTACTTCCTCGGTTCGTGCGGGCTCCACCTGCCAGACTACCATTGCTCCACCGCCCAGGCCTACTTTTAAATGATTCACTATGGCCCCAATTCGACGAATCTTACCCTGTTGTTTCCAGTCTTTCAGTACGGCCAGCAATTGTCCTGTATCTATCCCTATCTTTTCGGCCATGTCCTTAAACGGACTTTGGCTTTCCGGCAATCCGTGTTGAAGAACTGCCAGAACCTTTTGCTCAATATTGGATTTTTCTTTTTTCATTTTTTAGAGATATTATTTATCGGACACATTGAGTCATAAATTATTTTAACTCTTCCCGAAATCGAAAAAACATATGCTTTTAGACATTATAATCAGTCCAGCGTACAATTGCAAGTTAGTTTATTACAGTTCTTGTAGTGCTTTGAGTTGTCATTTGTTCATACCGGAGTTCCGGAATTCCTTGAATTGGTCAAGTTTTTAGTGTAATAAAGTCCCAAAATATAAAATTATGAATTGTGGAAGGCTAAAAAATGAGACCCCTTAAAATAGCAAGCCGTGCTAGTAAACTGGCTTTAGTGCAATCAAACTATATCTGCAGCTTGTTGAAAAATCTTGGCGGCAATATTGATATTTCCATAGTAGAAATCTCGACAAAAGGCGACCGTGACAAATCAGACTTCCTTTATAAAACCGATTCAATGGGTTTTTTCACTTCTGAAGTTGAGAATGCGATTCTTGACGGCCGGGCTGATCTTGCCGTTCATAGTCTTAAGGACCTGCCCACCGCCTGCACAGAAGGACTCGTAGTTGCCGCAATACCGAAAAGGGAGTCCGTTGCCGATGCCTTGATAGCCTCATCTCAAGCGGCTTCTATCGCCGCCCTCCCGGCTGGGGCAACCGTTGGCACTTCGAGCCTACGGCGCATCGCCCAGTTGCGCAAGCTCAGAGATGACATAAAATGTGTTCCCTTACGTGGAAATGTCGAAACAAGGGTTTCAAAGGTGGCTACTGGGAAGGTAGACGCTGCTGTTATCGCCTGTGCCGGTTTAAACAGGCTTGGCCTGGCTGATAAAATTTCTGCGATTCTGCCACCTCAGGAGTTCCTGCCAGCCCCGGCTCAGGGCGCATTGGCCGTACAGATTCGCACCGACGATAACGAGCTTGCCGAGCTTGTTTCAAAACTTGACGATAAAAAATCCAGGATTGCCGTTGAGGCCGAACGAGCCATACTTTCATCTATGCACGGCGGATGCAGTATTCCTCTGGGCGTATATTCACAAATCTCCGGAGATAATATAACAATTGATGCGGTCATCTCTGACGTGGAAGGTGTAAAATATATCAAACGCTCAAAAACTGCTAACATCAATGAGGCAAAATTTTGTGCTGAGGAGCTTGCACAGGAACTGTTACACGCCGGAGGGCGAGAAATTCTCGACCAAATCAGAAACAGCCGAAATGACTAAACCAGGGTATAGTAGGATTATGCTATTAATTGACAGATTATTACCATTTGATGCTTTGCACTTATTGTTTTTCTTGACGTAGGAACAACTATCAATGGTATTATAGAGGGGTGATTCTTTTAAGTGGCATATTTTTGTAGTGGTAATAGCTGTGACAACAATTTATAATCCGCTCTTTTCAGTGATATATTATTAGTGAAGCTTATATGATACAAGTCAACAAAATCGGTTCAGTAATGGTTGTTGGTGGTGGTATCGCTGGCATTCAGGCATCGCTTGATCTGGCTGATGCAGGTTTCAAGGTCTACCTCGTTGAGTCTGGAACCGCTATAGGCGGTCACATGGCGCAACTGGACAAAACCTTCCCCACGAATGACTGTTCTATGTGTACGATATCTCCTCGTCTCGTTACCGCCGGTACACACAGAAACATCGAGATAATAACAAATGCCGAACTTGCGGAACTTTCGGGTCAGGCCGGTAATTTTAATGCAAAACTTGCTATAAAACCACACTTTGTTGACCTTGAAAAATGCACCGGATGCGGCGTTTGCGCAGAGAACTGCCCTGTCGCCCTCAAGGATGAATACAATCAGCTTCTAAACGATAGGAAAGCGATTTTCAAAGAATACCCGCAGGCCGTACCCAACAAATTCGCAATGACCAGACTCGGCGTGGCCCCTTGTCACGATAGCTGCCCCATACACGGCAATCCCTGCGGATATATAGCACTGACCGCAGCCGGCAAGTATCAGGAAGCTTATGAGTCGGCTACACAAACAAATCCTTTCCCTGCAATATGTGGAAGGATATGTGAGCATCCCTGTGAGCAAAGTTGTAACAGGAACAATCTCGACAGTCCGGTTTCAATCGCCTATGTCAAGAGGTTCCTGGCAGACTGGTACCATGAGCACGGAGAAAAGTTAACACCTGAAGAGAAAAAGGCATCAATCGAAGAAAACGGCAAGAAGGTTGCAGTAGTCGGCTCCGGGCCGGCGGGTTTGTCCGCGGCGCTGGACCTGAGGAAGATGGGCTATTCAGTTACCATTTTTGAAAAACACGGGGTACTCGGCGGAATGATGAGAATAGGCATCCCCGAATACAGGCTGCCGACAGAAATTATAGATAGAGACATTCAGAATATTCTCGATTACGGCATCGAGGTTAAATTGCACAGTCATATTCAGGGCCAAAGTGATATCGAAGAGATGTTCGATAAAGATTGCAAGGCTGTTTTTCTGTCTGTCGGCTCGCACAAAAGCATGAGAATGGGCATGGATGGGGAAGATGCTGAAAACGTAGCAAGCGGTATTGATTTTCTCCGCAACGTCAGACTCGGCAAAAAGACCTCCGTTAAGAAAAATGTCATAGTAATCGGCGGCGGCAACGTTGCGATGGACTGTGCCCGTACGGCGCTGCGGCTTGGCGGCAAAAAAGTTTCCCTCGTATGCCTCGAAAGCCGGGATAAAATGCCGGCCTATCCATGGGAAGTCGAATGGGCCGAAGAGGAAGGTGTCGATGTCAGAGCTGCCAAGGCGACAAAGAAAATTGTCGTTGAAGACGGCAAATTCACCGCCCTGGAATTAATGGATGTAAAAAGCATGGCTTTAGTCGAGGGCAAGCTGGAGCTTGAAACAATCTCCGGCACTGAAGATGTCCTCACCGCGGACGAGCTAATAGTGGCTATCGGCCAGAAACCCGAACTCGGTCTGTTAGGCGAGTGCGGAAAGATAAAGCTCACGAAACGCGGCACAGTTGAGGTCGATGAAAAAAATGGTATGACTTCATGGGAAGGCGTCTTTGTCGGTGGTGATGTAATTCGTGGCGCCGCAAGTGTAGTTCAGGCCACGGCAGACGGCCAGTTCGCTGCTAAGGCCATAGATGCCTATATAAAAGGTGAAAAATTCGAGCCGGAAGAGTGCGATCAGCCGGTTGTGGAGATTACCGCTGAGGAGCTGAAAGAGCGAAAAGAAAAACTTGTCCAAAGGCAGGAGATGCCCACGATCGGACTTGATAGACGGCGCTCATTTGAAGAGGTTGATTTAGGATTTACCGAAGAGATGGCCCGGGCTGAAGCCGACAGGTGTTTATTTTGTTCTGTTTGTTCCTGGTGTGGATTGTGCGAAAAGGTATGCGAAGCCGAAGCAATTCTTTATAACGATACACCTAAGGAAAAGTCACTTGGTGTCGGCGCAATTATCCTCGCACCCGGCTTTGACCTGTACGACGCAGAGAAAAAGGCCGAGTACGGATACAGGCGTTTCCCCAACGTGGTCAGCGGTATGGATTATGAAAGAATCTTAAGCGCATCAGGTCCTTACGATGGACATATCCAAAGGCCTTCCGATGGCGTTGAACCCAAAAAAATCGCCTTTATACAATGTGTCGGCTCGCGAGACCAGGACAATCCATACTGCTCTACGGTTTGCTGTATGTATGCGACAAAGCAGGCGATTGTAACTAAAGAGCACATACTCGATGTCGATTGTAAAGTATTTGTTATGGACGTCAGGGCTTTCGGCAAAGGATTCGATGAATACTACGAAAGGGCTAAGGATAAATACGGCGTTCAGTATATTTATACAAAACCCTCGGCCGTCAGACAGAATTTCAAAACAAATAACCTTTCACTCGAGTTCACCGAGGACGGCAAAAAGTGGGTTGAAGAGGAATTCGACATGGTTATATTGTCCAGCGGTCTCTGCGCAAAGGCCGAAGCGACAAAACTGGCTGAAGTCTGCCAAATCGAGCTGAATCAATATAACTTCGCTCAATCGGCCATGTTCACCCCGACTGCCTCATCAAGGGAAGGGATTTATCTTGCCGGCTCGTTTGAAAGCCCCAAAGACATCCCCGAGAGCGTAACGCAGGCCAGCGGTGCTGCTGCTCTGGCTATGGAGCTTCTGGCGGACGTCAGGGGAACACAAATCAAGCAGGAAGAATATCCACCTGAAAAAGACATCTCAAAAGCCGAAGCGAGAGTAGGCGTTTTTGTGTGCCACTGCGGCTCGAATATAGGCGGCGTTATAAACTGCGAAGAAGTCGCCAACTACGCCAGGAACCTAAAGGACGTCAAATTCTCAACCAATCTGATGTACACATGCTCTCCGGATGGACTTGAAAAAATAAAGGAAGGGATTGAAGAGCATGATTTGAACAGAATAGTAGTTGCTTCTTGCACGCCGAGGACTCACGAACCTCTTTTCCAGAAAACAATCAGAGAAGGAGGGCTGAATCCCTATCTGTTTGAGATGGCAAACATCCGTGACCAGTGCACCTGGGTCCACACTCGCCTCGGCGAGGTCACTGAAAAGAAAGCAATCGACCTTGTAAGGATGGCGGTTGGAAGAGCAAGAACTATTGAGCCGCTTTCCACCTCTACCTATATTCCTAAAAGAAGCGCACTTGTCGTCGGCGGCGGTGTTGCCGGTATGACAACAGCGCTTTCAATAGCGAATCAGGGTTTTGGTGTGCATCTGGTTGAAAAGTCCGACAAGCTCGGCGGTAATTTATCCAAAATCAAAACGACAGTAGAGGGATTCAAGCCCCCGGAACTTTTGAAGCAATTGGAATCGAAGATTACAAGCAATGATAAAATAACTGTTTACAAAAATTCCACGGTTAAGCATTGCAAAGGTTTCGCAGGCAAATTCAAAAGCCTCATAAACAACAACGGCAGCGACGTTGAAATAGAGCATGGAGCAGCCATAATAGCTATCGGCGCCCATGAATCAAAACAGGATGAATACCTCTATGGTAAAAATAAAAAAGTCCATACTCAATTAGAGCTTGAGGAGTTGATTGAAAAAGACCCAGACTTCGCCAAATCACTGAATGAAGTAGTCATGATTCAGTGTGTTGGCTCCAGAGAGCCGGATAATATAATGTGCAGCAGGGTTTGCTGTACCGAAGCGATTAAAAACGCAATAGCCATTAAACAAGCAAATCCGAAAGCCAACGTTGCCATTCTCTACAGGGATGTTAGGACTTACGGCTTCAAGGAACAATACTACAACAAAGCTCGCGAGCTCGGCGTGTTATTCTTTAGATATGACCTGGATGGCAAAGCAGTTGTCTCTCAGAATAGCTCAGGTGACCTTGATGTTCGTATCCATGACCTCAATTCCGGCTTGAACATGAATTTCAATCCAGATGCTCTTGTCCTGACTACCGCGATAGTGCCTTCCGAAGAAAATGATAAAGTCGGGACGGCTTTCAAAGTTCCTTTGACTCTCGAATGTTTCTTCCTCGAGGCGCACATGAAGCTCAAACCCGTTGACTTTGCCTCTGATGGTATTTTCTTATGTGGCGCCTGTCACACTCCCAAGTTCATTGACGAAAGTGTTGCCCAGGCCCAGGCCACCGCCGGCAGGGCGGTGAGAATCCTCTCGGCGGATGTTATGGAAATAAGCGGTGTCGTTTCGGTTGTGGACCCGGACAAATGTGCTGCGTGTCTTACCTGTGTCCGGACATGTCCGTACGATGTGCCTGTAATTAACGAGGACGGCGTTGCCGAGATCGAAGGCGCTATGTGTCACGGTTGCGGCATTTGCACTTCCGAGTGCCCGGCAAAGGCGATTCAATTAATGCACTACAAAGATGCTCAGGTTATTGCCAAAACCAGAGCGCTCCTTAATGAAACAAATGAATTGGTAGCCAATGAGTGAGTTCGAACCCAAAATAGTGGCGTATTGCTGTAACTTCTGTGCCTTTGCGGCCGCTGATTTGGCGGGTGCGATGCGCGTGCAGTACCCTCCGAATGTGAGGATTATCCGGCTGCCCTGTACCGGCAAGGTCGATGCTATACACCTTATGAAATCTTTCGAAGACGGCGCCGATGGAGTTTTCGTTGCCGGCTGTCTCGAAGGCGAATGTCACTATCTCGAGGGTAATCTCCGGGCGAGAAAGAGAGTTGCCTACGTAAAGAAGCTTCTCACCGAGGTCGGAATAGACCCGCAAAGAGTCGAAATGTTTAATCTTTCCTCTGCTATGGGCAGCAAGTTTGCCGAATACGTAGAAGAAATGACAAAGAGAACCAAAGAGTTAGGCCCTGCCAGTACCGATGGTCAAAAGGAGCCGCAGAAGCAATGAAAGTTGTTAAACAGGAAAACATAAATCTCGACAGTAGTTTTGCCCAGGAGATCGCAAAACTCAGCGGCGAGAACGTTTTTCTCTGCTATCAATGCAAAAAGTGCGCTTCCGGATGCCCGTCTCGAATGTTTATGGACAGCACCCCTACCGAACTGATGCGGTATGCCCAGCTTGGAATGGTCGATGAGGCAATGAAGCAAAACACTATCTGGTACTGCGTATCCTGCCAGACCTGCTCGACAAGATGTCCGCAGGATATAGATATCGCTCATGTTATCGATACGATGAGAATCATCGGCCAGCAAAAGAAGATACAGTCCGACAATAATAAGCTGCCATTGTTCAACCGGCTTTGGATGACGATGATAAAGTATATGGGAAGGGCCTACGAAGCCGGTCTTGTCGCTTCGCTGAATTTATTCTCAGGCACACCCACCAAGGATATGGTTCTGGGTATGAAAATGATGAGAAAGGGCAAGCTCAAGCTGTGGCCCTCATTCAGGAAGCCGTTCGCTACGATGAAAATGTTTTCAAGGGCAAAGAAATTAAAGAAATGAAGCTTGCATATTATCCAGGTTGTTCGCTGCATTCGAGCAGTGTCGAATATGATATTTCGTCGAGGAAAGTCTGCGCGGCTCTGGGAATTGAACTCGTGGAGGTAAAAGACTGGATTTGCTGCGGCTCATCACCTGCGCATCAGTGTGATGACTTGATGTCCGTAGCTTTGCCGGCCAAGAACCTCGCACTGGTCCGCCAGACGGACGATTTGAAGCAGCTATGTGCTCCCTGTGCCTCGTGCTATTCGAGATTGAAAGTTACCCAGCAGCGACTCACAGACAATGACCTGAAAAAAGACGTCGAGACAGTTATTGATATGGAATATCCCGAAGATATCGAAGTTCTGCATATGCTCGATGTAGTTGTCGAAAAAGCGGGTACTGAAACTATCAAAGAAAAGGTCGTTAAAAGCCTTGCAGGTATGAAAGTGGCCTGTTACTACGGCTGCCTTATGACAAGGCCCCCAAAAGTAACTGGCAAGAAGCAATTTGAGAATCCGACTCAGATGGAGTCTCTTGTCGAAGCTCTCGGCGCCGAAACCGTTGACTGGAATATGAAGACCTTCTGCTGCGGTGCCGCGTTTGCATTAACAAAAACCGATGTTGTCCTTGAGCTTACCAGGAAAATCCTTGCCGATGCCGAGTCGTCCGGAGCCAATGCTATCTCGGTCGGATGTCCGCTCTGCCATGCCAATCTCGACGGCAGACAGACACAGATTAACAGCAAATTCAAAACGAATTTCCACATACCCATATTTTATTTCACCGAGCTTATGGGTCTGGCTCTGGGAATCGAAGCCAAAGAACTCGGTATATTAAAGCATCTTACGGATGCCAAAAAGTTTCTCAATGAAAGGGCGCTTGTATGATTGTAGCTGACAGAAAACCCCTGGATGAAATACTCAATTCAATAAAGGATTACAAAAAGATCATATTGATGGGTTGCGGCGGATGTGTCACTATATGCTTTTCCGGTGGCGCAAAAGCCGTCGAGCTTCTGGCGTCTCAGATAAAAATGGCACGAAAGAAACAGGGCAAAGAGATAGAGATAATCGAATGCACGCCTGAAAGACAGTGTGAATATGAATTTATAGATGAACTTAAAAAAGAGCTTGAAACGGTTGAGGCAGTTCTTTCGATAGCCTGCGGCGTAGGAGTCCAGGCAATGACCGAGAGGCATCCGGAATCGATAACAATCCCGGGCCTGAATACGAAATTTATGGGTTATCCTGTGGAGCACGCAGTCTGGGATGAAAGATGTGCTGGCTGCGGAGACTGTGTCCTCGAATGGACCGGCGGTGTATGTCCTATATCCCGTTGTGCGAAGAAACTGCTGAACGGGCCTTGCGGCGGTTCCGCTGACGGAAAGTGCGAAGTGGATAAGGATACCGAATGTGCCTGGCAGTTGATTTATGAACGGCTCAAAAAACTGGGCAAACTCGAAAATCTCACCGTTGTTAGAGAGCCTAAAGACTGGCGAACAAGCACTAACGCAGGACAACGAAAAACAAAGTTCGAAGAGGCCATGCTATGAAATCAGACAGCAGACTCGAAAAAGTTCTAACAGCAGGGAAATTCGCGGTTACCGCCGAACTCGGCCCGCCACAGAATGCCAACCCCGAAG
>DAOUVA010000163.1 GCA_030667885.1 Phycisphaerae bacterium | reverse complement strand
ACTCACGCGCACATGATTCAGGCCGATCCCTCAGGGCGTTTCGTGCTGCATGTTGACCTGGGCCTGGATAAAATCTACGTCTGGAAGTTCGACGAGCAGAAAGGTGTGCTGACTTCGAATGAATCGCCCGCAGTCTCGCTGCCAGCGGGAGACGGGCCGCGGCATTTCCATTTTCATCCCAATGGCCATTGGTTCTACTCCATTCAGGAAGAAGGTTCGACAATCGTTTTGTTTGACTACGATGCCCGAGCGGGTCGGTTGGCCGCACGTCAAACGGTCTCTACTCTGCCGCCCGGTTTTGCCGGCAGTAATTTCTGCTCAGAGATATTAGTTTCAATCGATGGGCGATTTGTCTATGCGGGTAACCGGCTGCACGACAGCATCGGAATCTTTTCCGTTGGCCCAAACGGAAACCTAACGTTCATAGGGGAAGAATGGACAAGAGGGAATTACCCGCGCAGCTTCAACTTCGACCCCACCGGCCGGTACTTCTATTGTTGCAATCAGCGCGGCGACAACATCGCTGTATTCCAGGTGAATCGCAAGACCGGCGGCCTCAAATTCACCGGCCATTATACCCCGGTTGGCAATCCCTCGATCATCGTCTTCCTCGATCTCGCCAAGGTTGATTGAAGTGACGTGAATTCGAAAGTAGAAATGTGTGTTTGTCCCACAATAAGAAAGTGGAGACGGAAAGGAACTGAATTATGCGTGGATTTATGAACCTGTCTCTTATAGTGCTCATGGCATCTGTGCTGTCGGCTTCGACATACCCACGAGCCTCGGCGGCACCGCTGACAGCCATCCGCCTTGCGCCGAAGCCCGTTGACCACACTACGGAACGCCGCGCGCGACGTCAGCCCACCGTGCCATCTACTTACAAGGAAATGCCATTCGTTGAAACAGCAGCCGAGCCCAAGTTGACGCTGGCGGAGAAGCAGCGTGGGTACTTGCTGTTCCAACGTCCTATCACCGAGCCGGTGTATCCGAATTCCAAGCCTTTCACCCATGAGCGTCTGGAGCAGCTCGTTGCTTTCGCCACACCAGGAGAGTTCGAGCCGCTAACGTTCAGCATCTATCCCGTTAGAAAACTGCAAAACCTCAAAGTGCGTTTTTCGTCGTTAACATGCGATGCCGGCGAGATTCCCGCCGCCGAGATCACTGTTCGTTTGGTCACCTATTGGAACATCGGATATCCGCGCTATACCTCTCGGTCCACTTACCGGCATACGCCAGAGCTCCTGGAGCGTGTCAGCGTTCACTCGTCTCCGCCGGGCGAGTGCCAGCGCTATTGGACCCAGGTTCATGTGCCCAACGACGCGAAACCGGGCTTATACCGAGGAACCGCATCCGTCTGGGACGACGGCTTCGAAAATGCAATTCAGATTCCCGTATTATTGCGGGTCCTGGCGTTCAAGCTTCACAAGGATCCCGCCAAGCACTACTCGGCCTACTACTACGTGCGGAACCGGACCCAGTACGCGGACAAACCTGAGTCGTTCGTTCAGAAAGCGGCTGCCAACGAGTACCGGGCGATGGTCGCATACGGCCTGGATATGGCGCCGACCCTGTATCTTGGCTGCAATGACGGCAAGACTATCTATCTGCCTAATCCTGACGAACTCGACCGTATGCTAAAGGCAGGTCTGACCGGACCGATCCCAGTGACTGCCGGCAATGTCATCTCACGTTTCTATCGCGACACGACTCCTGGCGGCGAGCGGGGCTCACATTGGCTCATCAGCAAGCTGCCGCCACCGGAATTTTACGAGAGGATCACAGCAGCGTTCAAGGCTTTCGAGATCGAACGCAAGGCGAAAGGATGGCCTGAATTCATTTGCTGTCCCATCGACGAGGTAGCGGCGGCGCGAAAGGAGTTCGGCGCAAAGGTTTACGCGGCGGTGAAAGCGGCCGGGATTCGTACCTATGCGACTAAAGATCCCACGGTCGTCGATGCCGCCCCGTATCGGCCCTACATCGATATCTGGTGTTCACAGCCTTATTCGGTTCCCTATGAGAAAATCATTGGCCAAGACCGATACGAGTACTGGTGCTACCCGAACCACAACGCCGGCGAGATTAAGGATCGCCGTGTGATGTGCAAGGGCGGGCGGATGACGTACGGATTCGGCTTCTGGCGCAGCGGCTATACAACATTGATTCCGTGGAATTGGAACTGGACGCCGGGCAAGGATCAGTTCGACTACCTGCGCGGCTCGCATTCGGGGTGCGGCCAGAGGATCGGTGAGAACGGTGAAGTGATCCCGGCCGTCTACTGGGAGTGTTTTCGAGAAGGCAACGACGACGCCCGATATGTCTACACCTTGCAGCAAGCCATCTTTCAACGTGAAGGCTCGCCGAACGCGGAATGCCGCCGCGTCGTCGCTGGCGCAAGGAAGCTTCTCCAGGACATGTGGGACGCCATCAACGTCCAGCAGAAATACCTGGCTGACGGCATGTGGCCCTCCGAGGAATTCAACACTCGCCGCTGGCTAATGGCCCAGGCAATCAGCGAACTACTGCGGTATCCAGCGGTCAGGACGAGCGGCGCGCCGTCCGTTCTGGTTACGAACACCTCGCCGCAGCCGGCCAAGACAGAAACTTCGATCATTGACAAAGCGCTGCAGGCCGGGAATATTCAGTCGATGGATTTGGGCGGGGACTTCGCCGCGTGGTCAAACGGCACCAAAGAAGGCGCAATCAAGGTCACCGCTATGGCCGACCGGAAGGAACTGTGCTGGCGGGTCCGTATCGATCATAAGACGGACGGTGGCGAAGGCGGTCAATATCCCGTCGGATGGCCTCGTATCGCCCGAACATTCCGAGAGGGTGAGTTGGACTTCAGCGCCTACGACTATCTATCACTGCTGATACGCGTCGATTCCAATCGCGATGAGGTGGCAGACGACTCGACGCGACTTGGATTGTCCCTCCGCTCGCACAGCACCCCTCAGCGTCTCTTCGAAACACGAGTCGATCTGGGAGACAGTCAACGCCAGTGGATTCCCCTGCGTTTCTCGCTCGGCGAACTGATCGACCAGGCAGGCGTTGGCCGAGACCCCTGGCGTTCGATCTCCAACGTCCAGTTGTATGTTTCTGAGAGCGAGTATCCCCACGGCACGGATATCACCTTCCAGGTCAGAGATATCAAACTGCTGCGATTCACATCACCGACGATCCAGCGTGTGTATGCCCCGGCATACATCACGCTCCCACGCAATCATCTTGCGGTTTCGTTTGGCATCCTGGGAACTCGAACCGTTCGAAAGGGCAGCCACACCATCACGGTGTCGCTCGCATCTGACGACGGCCGTATGCGCACGGAGCAGCAACAGGACCTTGCCGACGGACGCGTTGTTATTCTCGACACATCCACTTTCGTTCCCGGACGCTGCCGCATGGATCTGACGATTGTCGCTGCTGACAGCACGAGGTGCGCATACGAAAGGCAACAAATCGAAGCCGTCGACGGCCTACTGGCCCTCCCTTAGCCATAGGCGATAACAACACGGATCGACGTCATGATGCCAAGTTTGACGATTAATTGAAGCACTGAACTTAAAATATTTTGAAAATACAAATATACTTCATTTTTTTTTAGGTCTAAGTATACGTCACTTAATTTTCGGCAGATATTGCGTGAACGTTTTCAATGAACGTGTCTCAAAATGGAGTTGACTATGTAGATAATCGGGGTCCATACCGAATAAATCAGTACAGACCCCGAACTAATAGCAATCAGGATGTCACGAACTCAGTATTTACTCTTGAGGAGTACTGCTCGTCCGATACAGCCGGATGTCATCAATGTACATCTTACCTGAACCGCCGGCAACGGGATTATTCCTGTTACCAAGACCAATCGCAACCCTGTCAACGTTGCTCAGATTGATGCCCTGATCGGCAAAAGACCGGAGAGGAATAATCCACTGGGTCCAGGTGTCTATCGTTGCCGCGGCCGGATCATCATGGTAAACCACCGCAGGGGCGCCGACACTATTTGAGAGGGCCACATAAAGCGGCTCTGCATCGTTGCCGGCTATACCGATGTCCTGATTTGTCCACTGAGGATCGACCGGGCCGGTAGTTGTGACGTTTGTGAATATGGCCTCGCAAGTCAGAGCAGTATCATGGCTTGTCACCGCTAAGCCTACGTACACAGGCATATCCATGCGAACCTGTACCAGACTGAACCGCTCCCATGTGGCGCCGTCCGATGAATAATACGCCCTAACGAGCCCCCCTAATGTGCGCTCTAATTTCACCCACTGAGGTGCGGTAATACCCTCTGCAAATTGCCTGGTTGTGGTGCCGCCGGCGGTGTTACGATACTGAAACCGTACTCCCTCTTCAGGAGTAACGAACACTGCAGCGTAGGCAGAGTCTGCATCCAGTGTATCACGAATCATCACGCCGACCTTGGCGAAACCGTTCGTATTATCCAGAGTCTCGACCTTAGCTACAATTGATCCGGCGTCGGTGAGTGTCTTGAAGGCATAATGGAACTCATCGGAAGGGCCCCAGATGTCTGTGCCGGAAGCGGTCATCGTGTAAGTGCCTACTGGACTCTCGACGAAGCTGCCGACGGATGCCGGATTACCACGGAACCAGATCGATAATTCCGCAACATCTTCTGCAGTCCAGTCGCGTATGGCACTTAACGTAAGCTCTACTTCCGAATACTTCGAATAGTCCTGCTTGTTGTTGTCGTATGCAATCGGCATAGACCGAGTGCCCCCGTAGATGATAGTCTCCTCCGTATAAGAAAGTGTATTTTCATCACCGACTGCAGCGCCGGAGCCGTTCCCAGGAATGTAACCGGGAGTACCCGGCGCACCAGCGCCAAATCCATCGTGCCAGGCAAACCATATCTGGTTTTCGCCGGCATTGTATTCCTCGAAATCATCGATGATAAAGAAGTCACTTATTTTAAAGCTCCAGACTTTGCCGGTCCAGGGGCTATCAGGATTGACGTCGTTGACCTCATCAATCCGCCAGAAGTATGTTGCGTTAAATGCCATTTTACCGGGGTCATAGCTCTCATCGCCGAGGGCCTTTGGTCCCTTATACTCAGGTGAGGTCTTGTCGGCATTCTTGACGGCGTCGGCATCCGTGCCGAAGTACACTTCGTGCGAAGCAGCAACTGCGCCGGCATCCCATGTAAGAATCTGTGTCGGACTTACATCCATTTCACCATTAGACGGATTCGGGCCGCTGACGGCACCCTCGGTCGTGAAGCTCCAGACTTTGCCTTTATGCGTTTCTGTGTCATCGAATTCATCGACACGCCAGTAATAAGTCCTGGCCATTTTAAGTGTGCCGGGAGTGTAAGTCGCAGTATCGTTAGAAATACCCACGGCAGCGTTGCTCACTTCGTCGAAATCTTCGCCGAAGACTATATAGTGCGATTTTGTTCCGAAACCTGCCGTCCATTTAAGCTGTACGTTCAAGTCAACAAATTCGGCACCGTCAGCCGGATCGGGGTAATAGGCTGTCTTGGGCGGAGCCGAGAAACTCCAGAGGTCGCCTTTCCATGGACTGTTCGGTTCGGCTTCGTTGACCTCGTCGATTCGCCAGTAGTAGGTTGTGCCCGGAACAAGGCCGTCCGGATAAGGGTATCCGGGAAAGCCGACGATTAAAGACGTGTCGGGATGGTTGCCCCGGAACAGGTCTGAATCGCGAGTGGCCTCATTGACATCGTCGGCATTGCCACCCAGATAAAGATCGTGAGAGACGGCAAAATCGCCCGGCTTCCAGGAAAGAGTCAAACTTATATCATCATGCAAGGCACCATCGGCAGGATCGGGACGGCGGGCGAGCGGCTTGCTGCCAATGATTCCGGCAAGACCATTGTTCATTATCGTTTGAATATCTTCAGTCTCAAGAATGGTATTAAAATAGCCCACCTCGTCAATGCTTCCACTATAGAAGTGACTGGCAGAGTCATCTTCAGACATAGCGCCAATCACAAAAGACCTTGTCTCTTCAAGCAAAATACCTGCTCCCGATCTGGTATCTCCTAATTCGCCATCATAATAGAGTTGCATCGTATCTCCGTCATAGGTGGCAACAACGTGATGCCATTGGCCAGCAGTGGTACCGACCCTGATACCAAGCCAACCGGTGTCATTGAACGTTTCAAAAAGGATTGTCTCCTGGGCGTCTGTCGTCATAATGCCCCAATTAACTGAGCCAGGATCACTCCCGACTACATGCGAACCCCTTGAAATCATATGGTTCCATCCTGGAGAGATTACGATATTGCACCAAAATGATACGGAAAAAACCTTGACATTCAGAGCTTCAGCATTGCCGCAATCAACATAACTCGATGACTCATTGAAATCTAAGGCACTACTTGAGACACCTTCAATCCATGCAGGTGCGTTCATTAGCGTGCCATCATTGCCATTCTCAGAGTAATCCTCAGTAATATCACCTATTCCTTCGTCAAGTAGCCATATCCCAAGAACGGCTTCAGAATCAACTTTGGCATAGCTTTGTCCTGCAAACATCGAACTAACGATAATAAAACTGATGCAAATTATAGTGAAGCGTGTCATTTTCGTTACCTCAAACAGATTTTTCATTTTTTCCTCCTAATTTTGACTGAAAACGGATAGTAAATATTGCTCCAACCACACACTGAAGCTATTGGCAATATTTTCTCTTATTTTTAGACGAAACATCCTGCTTGAAAAAGTTTTGTGGGCCTAATGCCGCCTCCTTCCTGAAACGGCCAATATTCTGATAAAATGTTATTTAGTCATTTTTTTGAAATGAAACACGTCCGCACGGCTTTTGTGAGAATCAAAGCTGAAACTGTTGTGAGCTGTTTTGGTTAACGTTACTGCCTTTTTATTTATTATATCGTAACGATTGACCATCCATGTTCCGGCAGGCAGATTGGCGATTATATTTTTGTGGGCTTTGTTCGTGCCGAGAACGTACTCGTGGTCGGGCCAGGCAAGTCCGCGAAAGTTGGGGTGAAGGTTTGAGAAGATGCGGGTATCGGGGGCCATTTTCCAGAAGCTAATATTGGTATCGATTATCTCACGAAGGTATTTTAGATTGTCTGCGGCGGTGTGCTCGGCGGGATTAAAACATCCCTTGAAATACTGGCCCAATTTATTGCCGGGTTTTTCGCCGGTCGTGCCGTAGCCGCCTCCAAGAAAAACTCCGAGGTGCGACTCGATGGTATCGTGTTCGGTATGCTTGTCACCTTTGCCCTGATAACTTAGCTCGTCGTTGACGGTGGGTTTGTTACGTGGTTTTTGGCCGTCTTGGTTTTGCCAAGTGTATTGGATTACGTCGGCAGAATCCTGGAGATTACGAATCTTTTTCTGGATAATTTGGTGGTCATTCCAGGCGGGGAGTTCGTCAAACTTATTCGACCAGAGTGTACGAGGTGTAGAATGTACAGACAGAGGTGTCGAATAAGGCAGATATTGTTTGATGATGCGTGCAAATCGGGCAATTTCTTTTTCGGTATATTTGGGATTTTTTATCTCATATTCATTACACAGACATATCCAAACATTAGGAAAGCTTCCATAGCGTGCTGCGGCATATTTGAGCCATGGGGTTGGGTCACCATTATTGTGATTGGCGCGCAGGATCGAGCGGGAATCGACGGTATCCGGGCCGCACAAAATCAGGTCTGCAATCAGGTCGTGTTCCCAGGCCGTCTTTACGGCTATGTCGGCTCTTTGGCTGAACCATCGCGGATTGGGGCGGTGTGAGTAATTTCCCTGGTCGGTTAGTTGGCCGTCGTCGTCGAAAAAGGGTTTTACTTTCGGATTCGGATAACGGTCGCAATGTAAAGTAAATCGAAGCTTCTTAAAGTATTTTGCATTGCCGGTTATGTCGGTAACGATGTTATTTCCGCTTGGAATATTGCCTTTCTGGAAACCCGATAGAAACGAATAATGAGTATTGCCGAGAATATAAGGATGGGAGCCATCTGAACGCATATACCACCGACTGCCCGGACTTTTGGAATCGACAATCCAAAAGCCGGGATGATTCGAGGATCTGGCAATTAAATAGTCACCCTGTCTTTGACCGTGAAGGCTTGTTTTGTTTGAATAAGCCTCAACGAGATTCCAGCGTCCTGTTCTTGTCGGACAAAAGCGAACCTTGAAGATATTGCCGCTGGTTCGGCCTTTGCCATCACCGTCCCAGAAACCTTGAATCTTATACTCAGGTGAACCGCTTTCGTGACGGAAGCGAAGCCAAAAATCAATATCTCTGGCGGGAACGTCTGTTTCGTTTTGCTCGGGGCCATTAAAGGTGAGTTCCACAATGGAATACAAACCTGCCTTTTCAATTTCCCTACTATAAGTCTGGGAAGTAAAGAATAAGTGAGATAGTAATGCAACAAAAAGCCATGCTATTTTATTTAGATGCCAGACCATTATGATTTTCCTT